>CANGMH010000012.1 GCA_947454005.1 Verrucomicrobiota bacterium | reverse complement strand
TCAAGCCCTTCTACGACCGCCTCATCGCCGCCGGCAAACCTTTCAAAGTCGCCCTCACCGCCGTCATGCGGAAACTCATCCTCCTCATGAACCACCTCCTGAAAAATCCAAACTTCGTCCTCGCTCACTGAACACCGTTGCTGCGCTACATTTGTACGCCGCTTCTGATCGCGCCTCTCCGGATGGCAGGCCGCGTTGATCCGTTGCGGAGGCCTCCAAGCTCAATTTAGCCGGAGCCGGGACGGCGGCTAATGTCCGGCCGTCTTCGGCTCCAAGCTCGCCCGCAGTTTGCCGACGACGACCGGCCACGAATACTCTTTCGCGCACGCCGCGAGCCCCGCGGCGGCGATCCGGGCGCGACGGTCGTCGTCCCGGACCAGGTCGACCACGGAACGGATGAACGCGCCTTCGGCGGCTGCCGGGCTCAGGGCCAGGAAACCGGCCTTCGACAACGCCGCCCCGGTGGTGTGGCCGCGGGTCGTCGCCCCGGCGACACCGTGGGCGAGACCGGCCATCAACGTGGTGCGCCGCTCCGAGATCCCGTCGAAGACCGGCAGCGCCAGCACATCGACCGCATGCAACGTGCGCGACACCTCGTCGGCCGGGAGGTATCCGAGCGGGAGCAGCCACGGCCGCAGGTCGGCCGTCAGGTTGATGGCGGGCGCGCTGCCGATGATGGCGAGGGCGACCGGATGCTCCGGCGAATGCGCCGCGCGCCAGGCGTCGATCACCCACGGCAGCTGCTTGGAGGCGTTCAGCGTCCCGAAATACCCGACCACCTTGGCACGGGCCGGCAGACCTTTCTGCGCGCGCCACGCCGCGGCATGGCCGGCGGGCACCGCCACCGGTTCGATGCTGGTCGGCGAAGGAAGCAGCGACAGCTTCGACGCCACGTCCGGTCGGCGGGCCGACCACTCCTCCACCCAGCGCCCGGTCGAGATGTGCACGGCATCGGCCGTTTCGAGCAGCGCCTTCCATTGTCGGCGATGGTTCAGCGCGTACCAGTACCGCGCGGGATGCCGGAACAGGTCGGAGGTCACCAGGTCCGCCATGATCTCGTGGGCGATGAAGACCTGCCGCTGACCGGCCTTGCGCATGTCGCGCCAGAACCGGGGCAACGAGCGGTTCACCCCGCCGCGGCCGTACATGTGCGGCACGTATTGCCACAGGAGGACCGAATCATCGGCGAAGGCCCCCAGTTCCGCGGCGATCCATTCCAGGTCGCTCCAGTCGCCGATGCTCGCGCGGACGGGGAAACGGGCCCCGGTGTCCGCCCCCAAGGAGGTCAGGACCGACACGGGACCGAAGGCGGCCAACTCGTTCGCCAACCGCGCGGTGTGGTCCGCGAGACCGCCGCGTTTCGGCGGGAGCAGGTCGGAGATGACGACGACAGGACGGGTCACGCGAGCTAGGCTGCGCATAGCGGGGCGGGAAACGCAAAACATCGGGAGGCCGGGATCGTCGCACGGTCCGGTTTTCCCCTCGCCGTCACCGGCGCCCCGGGGCACCGGTCGGCGCGGAAAATACCTGTTGCCCGCCACCGGGGCGTTTGAGAGTTTCCTCGTCCCTTGCCGGCATGTGCCGACAAGGGAAACGGCCTATAGACGGACCGACGCGAGGGCGGCGGGCGGCCACAACCACATCGAACAAGAATCCGGTCCTTCCACCGGATGGCGTCCGGGCGATGTCCCGAGCCACGCCGAAACCAGGGGAAGCACAGCAGACATGAGCAGCATCACCAGCATCGGTATCAAGGAACTCCTCGAGGCGGGCGTCCACTTCGGCCATCAGACGCGCCGTTGGAACCCGAAGATGAAGCCGTTCATCTTCGAGGCCCGCAACGGGATCCACGTCATCGACCTCAGCAAGACCATGCCTCAGATCGAGGCGGCCTGCACCTTCCTCGCCCAAGCCGTCGCCAAGGGCGGACAGGTCCTGTTCGTCGGCACCAAGAAGCAGGCGCAGGAAGCGGTCAAGGAAGCCGCCAAGAGCTGCGGCCAGCTCTTCGTCACCGAGCGTTGGCTCGGCGGCACGCTCACCAACCTCAAGACCGGCAAGCGCTCGATGAAGCGCATGAAGGACATCGAGAAGATGGAGCAGGACGGCTCCATCAACGACTACGTCAAGCAGGAGCAGTCGATGATCCGCCGCGAGCACGCCCGCTACTTCAAGTACCTCGACGGTCTCCGCACGATGGAGAACCTCCCGGACGTCATGTTCGTCATCGACGTGAAGCGCGAGCACAACGCCATCGCCGAGGCCCGCCGCCTCAAGATCCCGGTCGTCGCCATCGTCGACACCAACGCCGACCCCGACCTCGTGGACTACCCGATCGTCGGCAACGACGACGCCATCCGCTCGGTGAAGATCCTCCTCACCGCCGTGACCGAGGCCATCACCAAGGCCAAGGCCGAGCACGAGGCCAAGAAGGCCCGCAAGGTCAACCCGACCGAGGCCCCGGCCGCCGCGCCCGCTCCCGCCGCGGAGCCCGCTCCCGCCGTCGCGACCGCCTGACCCCTGCCCTTCCATGAACGCGCCGGCGACGGAGACGTCGCCGGCGCGTTCTATCCAACGTCCCCGAACATCCGTCCTGTACCGAAAATGGCTGAAATCACTCCCGCCCTCGTCGGCAAGCTCCGCGAGATGACCAACGCCGGCCTGATGGCCTGCAAGAATGCCCTCGTCGAATCCAGCGGCGACCTCGACGGTGCCGTGGACATCCTCCGCAAGAAGGGCGCCGCCAGCGCCGCCAAGAAGGCCGACCGCGAGGCCAAGGAAGGCCTCATCGCCCAGGCCGTCCTGCCGGGCGCCAAGGTCGGCGTCCTGCTTGAGGTCAACTGCGAGACCGATTTCGTGGCCCGCAACGAAGGCTTCAAGGCCTCTTGCGACGAGCTCGCGAAGAAGGTCGCCACGACCCCGGGCGTGGACCTGGAGACCGACCGCATCGCCCTCGTCGCCAAGATCGGCGAGAACATCCAGATCCGCCGCCACGCCCGCATCGAGGTCCAGGGCAGCGGCCTCGTCGCCGCCTACATCCACACCGGCGCGAAGGTCGGCGTGCTCGTCGAGGTCGGCGCCGGCAAGGACGCCAGCGTCGCCACCGAGGAGTTCAAGCAGCTCGTCCGCGACATCACCCTCCAGATCGCCGCGGCCATCCCCACGGCGGTGAGCCGCGAAGAGGTGCCCGCCGAGCTCGTCCAGAAGGAGCGCGAGATCGCTGCCCAGTCCGACGCCCTCAAGGGCAAGCCGGCCGCCGCGATGGAGAACATCCTCAAGGGCAAGCTCGACAAGTTCTACCAGACCATCTGCCTGCTCGAGCAGGGCTTCGTGAAGAACCCCGACCTCACCGTGAAGGCGCACGTCGCCGGCGTGTCCAAGGTCTTGGGCGACGAGATCGTCGTCCGCCGCTTCGTGCGGTTCCAGGTCGGCGAATCCATCGCCTGACCCCACCGGATCACCGGTGCTTTCCCGAGGCGGCCAGCGATGGCCGCCTTTTTCTTTGTCGCCGCCCCTCGTACGCGGGACGCGCGGACCGCTCCATCGCCGATAAGTCCCGTCCACCGCGGATCCGCCATTGGCAAGCGGCCGGGGAACATCCGAACCTAGCCGCATGACACTCCTCGGTATCGAGATCGGCGGCACCAAACTGCAACTGGTCGCCGGCGACCCGCAGGGCCGTATCCTCGACCGGCGGCGCTTCTCCGTGGATCCGACCGCCGGCGGCCAAGGCATCCGGGACCGGATCGCCTCGGCGCTCCCGGACCTCGTGGCGAAGCACGGCCCGGCGGCCCTCGGCGTCGGCTTCGGAGGTCCGGTGGATTGGCAGACCGGCCGCATCGAGTGCTCGCACCAGGTCGCCGGATGGCATGAGTTCCCGCTCGGAGACTGGCTGCGCGGGATCGTCCCGTTCCCGGTCGCGGTCGAGAACGACGCCAACGTAGCTGCGCTCGGCGAAGCCCTGCACGGCGCCGGCCGGGGATCCGACCCGGTTTTCTGGATCAACATGGGCAGCGGCGTCGGCGGCGGCCTGGTCGTCGACGGCAAGCTCTACCACGGGGCCAAACCCGGCGAAGCCGAGATCGGCCATGTGCGCCTGGACAAGTCCGGCACCACGGTGGAGGACCGCTGCGCCGGATGGGCGGTCGACCGGAAGATCCGCGCCGCCATCGCGGCCGATCCGTCGTCCGCGCTCGCCGGTCTCTGCCGAGGAACGACCTCGGGCGAGGCGCGGCATCTCGCCGCGGCGCTGGCCGCAGGCGACGCGACGGCCGCCGCGATCGTGTCCGAGGTCGCCGACGACCTCGCCTTCGCGTTGTCGCACGTCGTCCAGTTGTTCCATCCGCAGGTCATCGTCGTGGGCGGCGGGCTCTCCTTGGTCGGCGATCCTCTCCGGGCCGCGATCGCGGGCGCGTTGCCGCGTTACGTGATGGATTCCTTCCGGCCCGGTCCCCGTGTGGCGTTGGCCGGCCTGGGAGAGGATTCGGTCCCCGTCGGTGCCCTCGCGCTGGCCGCGGCCGCGGTCCGTTGACCCCGGTCCGGCGGGTCGTAGCCGGACCCGCCCCCGAGGTCGGCCTCGACGGCGGAGTCGTTTCCGCCCCATTCTCCGGCGATGCAGCAGTGGATCTCCGACTACCTCACCGCCCAGAAACGTGCCGTCGACACCCTCCGACCGGACCAGCTCGCGTCCATCGTCGAGCTGTTGCGCGACATCTGGAAGCGCGACGCCCAGGTCTTCGCCATCGGCAACGGCGGCAGCGCGGCCAACGCGAGCCACTTCGCCGTGGATCTCGGCAAAGGCGCCAGCGACGTGCTCCCGCGCCGGTTCCGTGTGCTCTCCCTGACCGACAACCTTCCCTGGATCACCGCGCTGGGTAACGACTACAGCTACGACGAGATCTTCTCGCGCCAGCTCGCCAACTACGCGCGTCCCGGCGACCTGCTCATCGCCGCCAGCGTCAGCGGAAACTCACCGAACCTGGTGAAGGCCTTCCAGTGGGCCAAGGCGAACGGCGTCAAGACCGTCGCGCTCGTCGGCGCCAAACGCGGGCAGCTCGCCGAGCTCGGCGACCACGTGATCGTGGTGGGCGACACGCATTACGGCCGCGTCGAGGACGCCCACATGCACATCCTCCACCTGATCTGCTACGCCTTCTGGGAACACCCGGAGTGGGCAGCCTGATCCCGGCGGTCTGCCGGGCACGTGCCCGACCGTCGGCGGACCGGACCACATCCTCGTAGGGCTCGCCCGCGACCGCATCTCGGGTACGCTGCGTCCATGAAGAGCCGCCTCCGCCAGCCCATCGCCCTCACCATCGCCGGATCCGACAGCGGTGGCGGCGCGGGCGTCCAGGCCGACCTCAAGACCTTCGCCGCGCTCGGCGTCCACGGCACAACCGCGGTCACCTGCCTGACCGCCCAGAACCCGCGTGCCGTCACCGCGGTCCATGCCGCTCCCGCGAAGATCGTCCGCGCGCAGATCGAAGCGGTGTTCGCCGAGCTGCCGCCACGCGCGGTGAAGACCGGGATGCTCTTCGATGCGGCGACCATCCGCGAAGTCGCGGCGTTCTGGGGCGCTCTTCCTTCCAAAAACCGTCCGCCGCTCGTCGTCGATCCCGTGATGGTCGCCACCAGCGGCGCGCGCCTGCTCCGGCCCGCCGCGGTGAAGGTGCTGACCGGTGCGCTGCTCCCGCTCGCCGCGTTGGTCACGCCGAACCTCGACGAGGCGGAGGTCCTCGTCGGCCGCGAGCTGCGCTCGGTGGACGACATCCGCGCGGCCGCCATCGAGATCCACCTGCGGTTCGGTTGCGCCGCGTTGGTCAAGGGCGGTCACCTGCGCGGGGCGAAGACGGCGACGGATGTCTTCTTCGACGGCCGCGACGAGCTCACGTTGTCGGCGCCGTTCGTCCGCGGCGTCGAGACGCACGGCACCGGGTGCACCTATTCAGCCGCCATCGCCGGTTATCTCGCGCTCGGGCTCGCCTTGGCGGAATCCGTGGAACTCGCGAAGAACCACATCACCCAGGCCATCGCCCAGAGCGTCCGCATCGCGAAGCACACCGCCCTCGAACCGTTCTGGAAATAGGATGCGGCCGTCGACGTGCCGTTCTTCCTTGGTCACGGGCCCGGCATGGACCGACACGAAGCCGCAGGGCCCTGAGGCTCGGCCCCCCGGACAAGCGAAGGCGAATCACTTCACGCCGGCCTTCGCGAGCTCTTGGAGCAGGAACTTCCGCCGTTCCTTCACGAACCGCCGGTAGGACGCCATGTCGCCCGCGAACCCGGCGACCGCGGCCTGGACGTCCTGGCCTCGCACGGTCGCACGGTACCGGACCTCCGGCTGGAGCTGCCTTTCGAGCGCGTCGATCACGGGGAAGAACTCCTTCTGCGTGAACTGGGTCTCGCAGATCACCTTCAGCCGGGCCAGGAACTTCTCGCGGAACCGCGGGTTCGCGAGCAGCGGGCCGGAGAACCACCCGCCGGGCCGCCACCACGGGACGCTTCCCCACGGGTGCCTCTGGCGCGGGCCGTCCCAATTCTTCGGCTCGCGGTCGCCTTTCATGCCGAAGGTGAGCGGCATGTCGAACCATGGGCGCTCCGCGGAGGCGCCGTCATAGTCGCCCCAGGTCTTGTCGAGGTCCCACGGGAACATCTGCCACCGCCCGCCGGTCGCCGGCGCATGCCCGGTGAAGTAGTTGTTGAAGAAGCCGTCCCAGTTCTCGATGCACAGGCCCACCGCCAGGTAGTTGATGCATTCGTCGACATCGAAGTTCTCCTGGATGTAGGCCCATTGCTCCTCGCCCGACTTCTTCCTCAGGGCGTCGACCGCTGCGACCAGGTCGCCGTGACCGGTCCGGAGGTTGGTCTTCTTCTCGTGCTGTCCGACGACGCCCTGGCCGTACCAGATCAGTTTGTAATAGTCGCCCGAGGTGTCGTGGCCGGTGCGTTTCAGGAAGGTCTTGTTCGGTTGCTCGACGAGGAGGTGGAAGCCCTTCGGACGTCCGTCCAACCAGACGCGCAGATGGCCCGTCTTCGATGACGGCACGCCGCAGCGGCGGAAGAGCTCGTAGCCGAGGGGCTCGGAGAGCACCCACCACGGTTCGCCTTCGTAGATGATGTTGACCGTGCTCATCTCCTGCAGGAGCTGGTCCTTATGGAGATGGACCTTCCAGCCGCCGGACCGCGGCTGCAGGCCGACGAAATCATACGTCTCGACCGGACCGCCGCCGGGCGGAAGGTAGACGAAGGCCGCCTGGCCGCGCGTCGGTTCCGCGGCCCGGGGCCCGTCGTCCGAGCGATAACGGGCGGGTGCCACGTTGCGTTGGCGTTCGCCGGTCAGGGACAGGATGTGGACGAAGGCGACGGCTGCCGAGTTGGTGTTGGCGGTGACGAAATAGGAGAACGTCGGGCGGGGTTCCTCCGCATGGGGCGCGAGCCGGATGCTCCCGGCGGCATCGGTGGCCTTGATCTGGAACCGCACGAGCCGGCCGTCCGGTTGCGCGGGGATCGTGGCCCGGTAGGTGCCGCTGCGCGCGTCGCCGCCGTCCCGGGTCATCGGCAACGACTGCGCCGGCACGTCGGCCCGCCGATCGATCACCTGGAAGAGCACGACGGCGGACGCCACGCCGTCCGCATCGGCGATGGTCGCGGCGACCTCGGTCGGTTTGCCGGGAGCCGGCGGCGTGAAGGTCACATCGCGGACCGACGGCGGAAGGTTCGTCGCGAAGTTGTGGTTGGCGCGGCCTGGACTGCCGGCGGGCGCCTTGGTCGCAGGGAGCTTGGAGGCGGCCCAGTTGTCCGGGGAGTCACCCGACGCCGACGGGCTGATGCGCTCGAGCGACGAGGACCCGCCGTCGGCCGAGAGCGGCCACGGTGCATGGTCCGTGAATTTCAGGCCGTCGACCACCGTGCCGGCGGCATCGGCGAGCTCGATCTTCTGGCTGCCATGCTTAAGCTTCCCGGAGAACTCGCCGCTGACCGGCACCGACTTCCCGTACTGCTGCGTGAAGGCCGCCCGATCGCGGCAGACCACGGTGAACCCTCCCGGTGCGAGCTTGGTGCCCGCGGGGAAGGCGAACTTCACGCCCTTCGACAACGACCATCCGGACAGGTCGGCGGTCGACGCGCCGGCGTTGTGCAGCTCGATGTACTGTAGGTCGTCGCGGTCGTCCGGCGGATGGTACATCACCTCGTTGATGACGACGCCGGCCGCCGACAGCGGTGCCCAGGAGAGGCAGGCACCGAAGACCGCGAAGATCGCGGACCGCAGGAAGGACATGGAGCGGCACGTGGAGGTGGGCATCGTCGGTCAGGGTCCGGAGCGAGATGTCGTTGCCGTCCGTTTCACGGCAGCTTCACCGGCGCGCCGCGCCATTCGTCGCGCACGGCCCACAGGTTGACCGGCGTGATGGATTGGCCGAACCGCATGAAACGGGCGCTTCCGTCGACCATCGCGAAGTTCGACCCGCCCGATTTCTCGCCGCCGCCGTAGCGGTGCATGTTCTGCTCGGTCTCCTCCACGTCGTTGCCCTTGGTGCCTTGGCTGAAGTCCATGTGGACGTGGTACGAACCCTTGCGCTTCTCGCCGAAGGCGATGGTCTCGGAAGGCTGCGGGACGGCGGTGTCGCGCATGCCGACCTTCCATTTGTGGTCCATGAAGGTGGTGAAATCATCGGGCGAAAGGTTGTCCTTGAACCAGTCGTTGAAGCCGTTGATCACGTAGCTGCGCTGGACGAGGATCTTGTTGGTGGCGTCCAAGAACGGGATGAAGGGGATGCTATCGGACGGGCACCGCAGGATGGACGCGTCCTTGTAGTAGGGCAGGAGCTTGAACATCCACGAATCCGGCGCCTCGCGACGCGCGGGATAATAGCCGTCGTGGTCGCCGGCGTACATCGTCAGCGCGAGACCGAGCTGCCGGACGTCGCTCAGGCACTTGATCGAGTTCGCCTTGGACTTCGCGGCGGCCAGCGACGGCAACAACATCGCCGCCAGGATCGCGATGATGCCGATCACCACCAGGAGCTCGATGAGCGTGAAGCCGCGGCGGGATGCCAGGGCGATGCGGACGGCGCTCGGACGATCGGATGACAACGGGATCTTCATGGTGCTCACTCTTTCCTCGGGTCGAACGCTACCAAACGCGAAAGGGTTCGGAAGTAACGCCGCGGAGATAGGATGCCCCGACGGGGGTGGTTTGTTTCAACAATCTCGCGCGGAGCCGGGACGAAGACAACACCTCGGATATCCCGGTTCAAAAAACGGGCGCCCGAAGGCTCAACGCGTCGAGCCGTCCCGTTTCCATTCTCCGGCGACACGCTTGAGGATTACCGTCGCTTTCCCGCTCTTCAGCCCGGCCTCCGCGGGCGGGGCGCTGATCTCCACATGGATCTCGTCATCGGACACCACGTCCTTGCCGACGATCTTGTAGCCGACCATGGCCCGGGCCATCGCTTTGCCGTCCTGGCTGACGCGGTCGGCCGATTTCCCGGCCAACACGGTGCCGCGGAACTTCGCGCTCTCCTCCGGCGTGAACGCGGCCAGGAATTTTTCGACGTCACCGGTGCTCGCCGCCCAGAGC
Source organism: Verrucomicrobiota bacterium (assembly GCA_947454005.1). GTDB lineage: Bacteria > Verrucomicrobiota > Verrucomicrobiia > Limisphaerales > UBA9464 > CAIVQB01. The sequence goes on along the minus strand of CANGMH010000012.1, from coordinate 16,571 downwards.
ATCGAGCGGATCGATGCTTCCGGGGTGGCGTAGCCGGCGAAGGCGAACGGTGACGCCGGCTCGGGAGCCTTGGGCATATGGATCGCGATGAACGCGGAACCGGTGATGAGGACGACCGCGGAGACGACAGCCGCGGTCTTGAGGTGGGTCCAGGCCATGATCTTGAGGGTGTTTTCGATGAGCGCGGTGGTGGAAGCTTTGGCGGGGAAGCCTTTGAAAGCGGTCGCGGTCACCGAGGCGATCAATCCCGCCGGGACCGCTTGGACCGAATGGGCGGCGACCGCTCCGGCGATCGACTCGGTCGAGAGCGAGAGGCCGGCCCGTTGAAGGAAGGACCGCAGGCGTTCCAAGGCGCGGGCGGTGCGCTTCTTGGCGGCGTCCTCGCTGATGTCCATCGCCCGGCCGACGTCGCCGAAGCTCCGGCCCTCGAAATAGCGCAGCACGATGGCGTCGTGGTCCTTCTCGCCGAGCTCGGCCATCGCCTGGTCCAGCAGCGGCGCGACCTGCTCCCAGACCTCCGGTCCGGGTCCGTCTCCGAGCGATCGCATATGGGCCTCCTGTTCGCGTTCCTGGCGCCGCCTCCGCGTGGTCAACGCGTTCGCCGACACGTTCCGGGCGGTCCGGCAGAGCCAGCCGGGAAGGATGGTCGAATCGCCGAGCCCCGGGGCCTTCCGGGCCAAGATGATGAAGACCGCCTGGGTGACCTCCTCGGCCAGGTCCGCGTCGCGCGTCTGGCGCATGGCCACCGAGTGGACCAACCGGATATGCCGGGCGACCAGGGTCTCGAACGCGCGTTCGGACCGCTCCGAGGCGTACTCCCTGACCAGCACCATGTCGTCGCTCACCATCTTGCCTATCCATCTACGCCGACGCGGATAAGGGACAGGAATTCTCGCCGGACCGTGGAACCGGCAGCCGAGGAGCGCCGAGCGCGACGCCAGAACCGGTCGACCCGTCAGTGTGCGCGGCGAGATCCGGACACCGGGCACGAGACGCCGTCCTCAGATCGGAGATCCGCGATACCGGGAAGCACCTCCGGCTCGATCGAGATAAGGGACCTGGAAAGCACCAAAGCAGGAACGGAGAAGGCAAGGCTCCGGTCGTCCTGCCTTCCTGCTTTCCAGATGCACTCTCCTTCCGGTGTTTTCTAGAGCTCGCGCCACTCGGCGCGAAGTCAGCGTCCCGATCGATCAGGACGCGACCGATGGATCACTTCAGATCCTCGCCCGCCGCCAGCCCGCCGATGGTCCAATCAAGATTGTAGGTCCCGTAGGGCGCGGTCTTGTTCATCAGGTTGGTCTTCACGTAGGCCGAATGGCCGTCCACGAAGAGCAGCGGCCAGCCGTCCTTGCCGTGGGCGAGGTTGCGGTCGAACATCTGCCCGTTCTCCGGCTCGGCGAAGCAGCTCATGATGGCCTTCTTCGACGGTGACCGCACGTCGATGGTCTTGCGCTGCTTCAGCGCTCCGCCGCCGTCGTCGTTGTAGAACTGATGGTAGTAGTAGTACGAGTTGCCGAAGAGCAGGTCGTTGGTGCGGATGCCGCCGTTGGCCGCGCCGTTCTGCTTCACCCAGGCGATGTTCCAAGCCGGCGGCTTGTCGCCCGGGCAGAGGTAGAACGAGCGGTTGTTGGTGCTGATGTACGGGTCGAGCAGCTTGAGCAGGTCGACGAACGGCATCTGCGGCCAGACGCGCCCGGAGTACGGATAGCGGTCCTGGTGGTCGCCCGTGTACATCGCCATGGTGATGCCGAGCTGCCGGAGGTTCGAGACGCAGCGCGCGGTGATCGCCCGGGTCTTGCCGCGTCCGAGCGCGGGCAGGAGCATCCCGGCCAGGATCGCGATGATGGCGATGACCACCAACAGCTCGATCAGCGTGAACGCACGGCGGCCCGGGAGCCGGGGCGGAAAAATGAAGGGGGACATCGTGGAGGAAAGCCGGCGAGTTGGCCCTTGGGTCCCATAACTTCGGCGATCCTGCAAGGAGCCCCTGCGCCGACGACAATTCGCGCACGGCGCCCATTGCCTGCTTGGTGCGCCCCTCAGTCGCCCTTAACCTTTCGGCACAACGCGTTTCATCGACGATCCGGCCCACACCACCCGCACTCCCACGGCTGCTCTCGGGCAACGTCGGAACCACTTCCATGGCCCTCAAAGCAACCATCCACAAAGCCCAGATCCAGTTCTCCGACCTGGACCGGAACGTCTACGGCGAACATGCGGTGACCCTCGCCCGCCATCCGTCGGAGACGGATGAACGCCTGCTCATCCGCCTGCTCGCCTTCGCGTTGAACGCACCGACCCACCGGGACGAGGCCGCGCTGGAGTTCGCCAAGGACATGTGGGAGCCCGATGAACCCAGCCTCTGGCAGAAGGACCCGACCGGCCGCATCACCCACTGGATCGAGGTCGGTCAACCCGATGAGAAACGGTTGTCGCGGACCTCGGTCCGCGTGGATCGCATCAGCGTCTTCAGCTTCAGCTCCAGCACCCCGATCTGGTGGCAAGGGCTGGAGCCGCGGATCACCCGCCTCCGGAACCTGACGGTGTGGCAGGTCCCGGCCGACCAGAGCCAAGCGCTCGCGGCGCTGGCGCAAAGGACGATGCAACTCCAGGTCACCGTGCAGGACAGCACGATCTGGTTGGACGACGGCACCCGCTCCATCGAGGTGACCCCCAAGCGCCTCTGGGGTCCGGCCGAGCCGTGACCCGTCGACGCGTGGCGGCCGCGTCTGTCCCGCCACCTATGTCGCCGCGCACGCTCAGACACGGTGCTGTCCGGACGCCGCTTCACGGACCATTCGGACCCATCGGTGGACGACGAGATGGGGCACGCCTCGGCGCTCCTCGGATGCCCCGTCGGCGGAGACGCGAAGCTTGCAGACGCCTCGGCGGCCAGGAACGTGCCTAGGACCTCGCTGGTGTCGACAACATGTCTCATTGGCGACGCAAAGTGCGGCTTGCGCACTGCGCCCGTTCCCGTGCCTTTGGGGAGGCCTGCGCCGAGCCTATGGGGTGCTCACCCTATCGACCGGCCGAACGTCACGGGACGTACATCTCGACGAAATGTTCCTGCAGGTCGTCCCGCAGGGGATGGTCTGGACGGGCACTGCCTGTCCATCCAGCTAGAACCTCCCCGTGCCCTCCGGCCTCGCGGTCCGTCGCGTGATGGTGGTGTGGTCAATCGTCCGCCGGTGGCGGTAGTGGATGCTGTAGGTCGTCCCCGCTTCCGGCAGCCGAGGCTCCGACCGCAGTTGGTCGCCGACAAGGTTCACGCCCAGCAACGTCTCCACCAGCCGGCGATGAATCCAACCGGCCGATCCGGCTTACCACATCCATCCGCCGCGGCCTATCTGCGGCGGGACGGCATAGACATCCGCGGCGACGACGGACGGCTCGACCTTGTAGGTAGCGTTGTCCCCTGGGGTCCCGCCCGAACCGTGACTCGTCGACGCGTTGCGGCCGAGTCGGTCCCGCCACCCGTGTCGCCGCGCACACTCAGACGCAGTGCCGTCCGGAGGCCGCTTCGCGCATGCTGCGGACCCAACGGTGGAAGACGCGATGGGGCACGGCTTGGCGCTCCTCGCGGGTGACGGCTACGGTGACCGGCTCGTTCTTCGACACCGTCGGCGCGCTGTTCGCCTCCGGCGTCGGGCCGGAAGGAGAAGCTCACCACCCGCTCCCGGGACCGGTGCATGACGCCGAGCAAATCACGGAGAAGCTTCCAGAGGCGCCACGTGCGCGTCCATGAAGACGACGTTCTTGCCGGTCCGGGTCGGTCGAGGATGGGATGGGGCGTGATCGAGCAGGAGCAGGGTCGTTCCCGGAGGAAGCGTCACCGCGAAGCCGTGGGTTGCGCCGGGACGACCGGGTCGAGCCTCAACGGCGACATACGCCAAAAGAGGCGTCGTTCGTTCCGTGAGCTCGGCTCGTCCCAAAAGAAGATCGCTTCATAGTCAGGGTCCGCGTCGACGGTCCGGTGATGTCGGTCGGGATATTCGTTCTCATCCGCCGGCGGGTCCCCGTCTCGCGAGCCGGAAGCGTTGTCCGGGTGTCAGATCACTGAACCGGTGATCCGGATCCGGAGGACGGATTTCTTGGCCGGACGCGGGACGGCCCTCCCGCATCGGGGTGCAGACGCCCGCGTCCCGTGTCGTCTCCGCGACCCTTTGGATACCGCTCGTTTCGAGCCGCCCGATCGAGGGGCTCGACCACGGCACCGGTTTCTCCTGGACCTTGAGCGGCTCCAGTCGGCTCATCGGCACCCCGCTTCCGGGAATCGCGCGCGCCGCTCACTGCTCGCTTGGTGCGTACTCCGCTCTCCTATAGCCTCCCACCATAACGAGTGATGACTTGGAGCCCTTCACCTGAACTCCCGCGGCTCCTCATGGCCGACGCCATCCATGGGCGAAGATGAACCCACTCTGGGAGGACGCTCCGAAAAGAAGGCCGAAGCCTCCCTCGTCCGCTCTTCGGCGGCGGAACGCCTCACCTTCCTGACGGCTAGCGGTAAGGTTGGCGTTGACGCCGTCCACGCCGATGAAAACGCTTGGCCCGGCCAGACGATGACGGGGCCGCTCCCCGACGTGGATGTCAGGACGATCAGCTACCACCTCAAGAACGCCTTCGCCGACCACGAACTGAAGGAATGGTCGGTCATACGGTTGTTTCGGACGACTGCTGAGGGTGCCAAGTGCTACGCGACCCAACACCAGGACCTCTCCGCCAACATCGCCGTCGGCTACAAGGTGTGCACGGAGCGTGCAGTGCCGCTCCGCAAATGGTCCGCCGGTATCATCGGGGCCCCCACCATCAAGGGATTCGCGATGGACGACGATGGCTGGAAGTTCCGTGTCCCGCCCAAGGCCGACGCCGATCCCGCTTGGGTGCGGCACTTCATCCTCCACCTCGCGGAGCAGGACAAGGCCGGCATCCCCCCGGCCAATCGCAGCAACTCCTCCGAAAAGTCCGGCGACCGCCCTGCCCGAAGCGCATCCTCAGCCGGCACCCGGAGCCTGCAAAGGCCACGCGACGTCCGCCGCTCCCTCATCGAGGCAGACCTCGTGGACCTGATGGTCGTGCCACCCGGCCAGCTCCTCCACAGCGCGCCGATTCCGGAGCACCTCTGGTTCGTGAGAAAAAGCAAGGCCGTCGGAACCGGAAAGGCCGGACCGGCACCCACCCGCGACCGCCGCGAAATGCCCCTCTCCATCGACGCCGGCAAACTCGGCACCCTCATCGCCCGCTTCCTCCGCGAGCCGACCTGCGCCGGATCGGAGAACTTCACCTCCGCCCATCACGCGTGCCACGGTGACCTCGCGACCACGGACCAAGGCCCCATGCCCAAGATCGCCGCCTCCTCGGCTGCGGATGCGGCCGGTTCCTGCGGATCCGTCTCCACCACCGGGATCGCCGCGCATTCCCGTCTCCTCACGCCTTGCAGCCACGGCGGCGCCGAGGAGCTCGAAGCCGAAGCGCCGCCTCCGGGGAAGGGTCCCGAGCGGCGGCGCCGAGCGGCGCGCAGAGCCCTTCGAACTTGGAGACCTTGCGCGGAAAACGCCTTATCCTCCGCACCCGACAGAAGGCTCGCCAAGGATCAGCTCGATCCGTTCCGCCCGGACTTCTCGCGGTGTTCTCAAGAAAGACCGAAAACGGAGACCGGGAAGTTTCCATGGCCCTAGGTGGATGAGCGCACCCAAACAACACTCCATGACCTATCTGAAGCCGCTCGACGGAATAAGAGCCATCGCGATCATCGCCGTGCTCGTCTTCCATATCTCTCCCACGGCTCTCAGAGGCGGCTTCACGGGTGTGGATGTCTTCTTCGTCATCTCCGGTTTCTTGATCACGTCCATCCTCCTCAACGACATCCATGAAGGCCGCTTCTCGATCCGGGAGTTCTACCTGCGCCGGATTCAAAGGCTGCTACCCAACATCGTCGTGACGGTTCTGGCCGTCCTCGTGCTATGGACCGCCTTCCTCCCGCTGAGCACGGCACGCGCGACTGGAAGCCATGCCCTTTGGACGCTTTCCAACGCATCGAACATCTATATCTGGAGGAACCTGGGCAGCTACTGGGGGAACTCCGCCGAGCGGGCGCCGCTCACGCACACTTGGTCTCTTGGAATCGAGGAGCAGTTCTACCTGATCTTCCCGTGCTCGCTTCTACTGTTGATCCGGCTTCAGCCCAACCGTTTGAGGTTCTGGCTGACCATCGCGACGGTCCTGAGCTTCGGCGTCTGTCTCTATGGATCCTACTCCCATCCCGCGGTGACGTTCTATCTCTTGCCCACCCGTGTCTGGGAACTGCTTCTCGGCACGCTCGTCGCGGCCGACCGGTTTCCGTGTCGCGGTGGCGGGGATCCTCCGATGGGTGCGCAGCAGCGCGAGGCACGGACGGCGGCGGGATGGGGCGGGATCCTCATGATCGGAGCGAGCTTCCTAGCCATCGGCGAAGGAGATGCGTTCCCCGGCTGGGTGTGCCTCTTCCCCACCGTCGGAACCGCGCTGCTCCTGTGGTCGGTGGTCGATGGAGAGACGGCGTTGTCTCGCTGGCTGTCATCCCGGTTCATGGCGGGAACAGGAAAGCTCTCCTACTCTCTCTATCTGTGGCATTGGCCTCTCATCACCTTCGGCAAGATTCAAGCCGATCTTCATGGGCTGCCGAGGCTCGTCGGGTCGGCGGCGGGCGGCGTCGGCGGTGTCATCCTGGCGTGGATCGCCTACGTGTGCGTCGAACAGCCCCTTCGCGACCGAGGGCCGGGCCGACGGTGGCGGATCTGTTCCATCGCCGCAGGATTTGCGCTCGTCGCGTTCTTTTCCAACCACGTGGCATCCCGCCCCCGTGTGGCCGACCCCGCCCGCCTGTTCGACAGCCCCACGTTCAGCGGAAGGTTGTTCGATGCAGGCGCCACATCCGACAACGGTTTCGACAAGGCTATCCAATCTTATGATGTCCATTTTCCACCCGAGGATCGTGGCAGAAAGGAATCCTGGAGGACGGGAGGCATCATCCATCCCTACGGCGACGGTCGGCCGGAGGTCGTTGTTCTCGGCAGCTCCCACGCGTTGATGTATTCGATGCTCATAGATAACATATGCCGGAAGTTGGGGGTCTCCGTCTCATTCTTGGGCGTCGACGGAGGGTCTCCTGCCTTTCTCGAGGCGAAAGCGAACTCAAAGTTCTCGACTCAACTTGAGGCCGACGAATTCGATGAGGCCCGCAGGAGATTTCTTCGCGAATGGCGTCCGAAAGCCGCCTTTGTCATCGATCGCTGGGACGTCCAGCCCGATGCAAAGGTCTTCGAGACCAAGTTCCGTTCCTTCCTCGGCGAGGTCGGCCCCTGGGTCGGGCGTGTCATCTTCGTTGCTCAGGTCCCGGTCCACCAGGTCGGCGACGAAGTGAATCTACGCGAGATAGTCGCCCTGCGCATGGACAAGTCCAGGAGTCTGCCCCGCTTGGACCCGGATCCTAAGGACGCGCTCCGGAGGCAGGTCGCCGCCCGGGCTGAATCCCTCGTGGCGATTTTTGATAACCTACGTGTCCTGAGGGCGGACACTCCATTCTATCAAAGCGACGGATCCATCCGGTATGCGGATGGAAGAAGCTTTTTTTATGCCGACGACGATCATCTAAGTGATGCGGGCAGCGAGGTCGTCCGCGCTTTGTTCGAACGAGCGATCATCGAGGCCCGCTCGGGGCGGACCTCCGGCGAAGACCGGGCACCTTGAACCCTCCGGGCCGTTTCCGATCACAGGATCGACTGTTCCATGGATGGTACGCCCCTGGTGGTTCACCGAGGCCGTGGCACGGTCGTGGCTCTCCGAACCCGGGCACTCTGCACGGGATCATCGCGGGCCACGACCGGCTCCATGCGAGGGATGCGATGGTGGTGGAGTCGGTGCGCGCCAGCGGCTTGCCGCGGACCGGAGGTGTGCCGGGCGACGACGTGGGCACTTCCGGGGCCGGGCGTCGACGCGGGTGCAAGCCGACGGAACCCGGCACGAAGGGCCGCGGTCGATCGTCGGTGGCGCGGACACCCGGTCACGCCCGCGCCGCGGTCACCGTGCCGACGGGCCGTCCATCGGGTGCCCGTTCCGCGCCGACCCGTGGGCTCACTGGAGCCGTTCGAGAGCGCACATGGCGGCGGCGTTGCGGTTCTCCACACCCAGCTTGGCGAAGAGGGCGGCCATGTGCCGTTTCACGGTGAACTCGCTCACGCCGAGGATGGCGGCGACCTCGGCGTTGGATTTTCCTTGGGCGACCCAGAGCAGGACCTCGGCTTCGCGGGGCGAGATGCCGAGGGATTCGAGCGGCTTGGCGGAGCTGAAGTCGGGCTGGAAACCGGCCGTGCCCGTCATCTGTTCCAGCGCGGCCGCCCGACCGAGGCGCACGCGGACGGTCTCGATCAGCTCCGCGCGGGTGACCGGTTTGGCGAGGTAATCGTCCGCCCCGAGGTTCATGCCGCTGCGCTGGTCCGCCCGCTCGGCGAGCCCGGTGAGGAAGATGAACTGCACGACCTTGCCGCGTGGGTCGGCGCGCAGCGCCTGCAGCACCTGATGGCCATCGAAGCCCGGCATCCGGATGTCGCACAGCACGACGTCGGGCATTTCGGCGAGCGCGAGCTCAAGACCTTGGCGACCGTCCTTCGCCACCGTCGTAGCGTAGCCTTCCCGCTTCAGAAGCTCGTCGATGGCCCGGCGGACCGGAGCGTCATCGTCGATGATCAGGATGCGTGGCCGCGAGCTCATCCTAGCCGACGGGCTCCCCGAGCCCTCTCGATCCCTGTGGTCCATGTCCGGACACCTGATTCCGACCAAGTCGAATTCTCAATTTCCGACGCTACGCACCCACGGACCTTGCTTGCAATGCAAAATCTTCCTAACGACCTCCTGCTCTGCCGGTTGTTCCCGCGGCGGCGGGCATCCTCGGCCTCATGGAAATTTTCTCTCGCCCACGTGGGGTGCAGGCCGCCCAATCGGGCGGTCGATGCTGTTGGATGCCGTCCTAGGACAACTCCTGCACTGGGAACACCCACCGGTCTTGATGACCGCGATTTCGCTTCGCTAAACCGCTTCACACCTTAAGTTGTCGAGGAAACCCCAAAAAAGTTGGCGGGAAGACTTCGACATCGGCCGGCGCCAAGAACCTGACCGGCTCAGGTCGGGGTGTGCAGAGGGCTCCAAGAGCATGACGTCTTTCGCTGAACGGATCCGGACGGGCTGGAAGCCCTACGCGCTAGCGGTGGCGGCCACGCTGGCGGTCTTGGCCGTGCGCGTGGGCTTGTCTTCGTGGTTCGGCGACCGGATGGCGTTGGTGTTGTTCGTCGTGCCGATCCTGCTCAGCGCCTATGCGGGCGGCATGGGGTCGGGACTGCTGGCCACCGCGGTCGCCGCCGTGAGCACGAACTACTATCTCACCCCGCCGGTCCACAGTTTCGCCATCAACCGGCCGGAGGATGCGGTGCAATGGCTGGTACTGCTCGTCGTCGGCGTGATGGTCAGCGTGCTCGCGCGCGCGCAGCGGTCGGCGCTCCGGGCCACAGGCGGCACCGGGCCCTGGGCCACGGAGCACAAGGTCCAGGTCGGCTTCGCGTGCGTGCTGGGCTGCATGTCCGTGATCGGCATGGTGTCCTTCGTGAGCGTGCAACGGCTGCGCGAATCCGCGGCCAGAACCGCCCACACACGGAGGGTGGTCCGCTCCTTGGGGAACCTCGACGCCGCGATCCTTGCCGCCCAGAGCGCGCAGCGCGGCCACACGCTCATCGCCGACCAGAGGTACCTCGACGAATTCGAGGCCGCGGCCGGACAGGTCGGGTCGGAGCTGGAGAGCCTGCGGTCCCTGACCGCGGGCGACTCCGCCCAACAGCGGCGCCTTTCGGAGCTGACACCTCTGGTGGCGACCCGCATGACCCTGGCGCGCGAGGTCCTCGGCTTGCGGCAGACCCGAGGGCTCGATGCGGCCAAGGAATCGCCGGCCGCGCTCCAAGGGAACCAGGTGCAGAACGCCATCATCGCGCGCTTGGCGGAGTTGGCGGCGACCGAAGAGTCGTTGCTGCGGGAACGGAACGCGCACACCGACCGCAGCAGCAAGGTCGCCCAAGCGGTCATCGCAGGCGGGGGCGTGCTTGCCTTCGCCTTCGTGGCCGCGGCGCTGCTCTTCATCCGCGAAGACTTCGCCGGACGGCGCCGCGCGGAGGCGGCGCTGCGCGAGAACAACGAGCATCTGGAGGAGCGGGTCCGCGAACGGACCGCCGAATGGGAGCGGCAGCGGGATCACCTGCAGCTGGTCCTCGACACGGTGCCGGCGATGATCTTCTTCAAGGACCGAGGTCATCGCCTGACGATGGTGAACCTCGAGATGGTCCGTGTGCTCGGCCGTCCGCGCGAAGAGCTCGAGGGCCGCACCGACGCCGAGCTCGGTTCGCCGCACGCGGAACTCTACCGGCGCGACGAGGAGGAGATCATCGCCACCGGCCAGCCGAAGCGGCGGGTGGTCGAACCGCTGCTCACGAGCCACGGCGAACGCTGGTTGCAGACCGACAAGATCCCCCGCCGCGACGACTCCGGCCGGATCATCGGCATCATCGGCTTCGCGGTGGACATCACCGAACAGCGCCAAGCCGCGATCGCGACCGCGCTTCTGGCGGCCATCGTCGCATCCTCGTCGGACGCCATCGTCGGCAAGGACATGGATGGCATCGTGACCAGTTGGAACGCCGGGGCCGAACGGGTGTTCGGCTATACCGCGGGGGAGATGTTGGGCCAGCCGATCAGCCGGATCATCCCGGACGACCGGAGGGGCGAGGAAGAACGGGTCCTCGCCAGCATCAGCAGCGGTGTGCCGGTCGATCATTTCGAGACGATGCGACGGCGCAAGGACGGCGCACTGATCACGGTCTCGGTCACGGTCTCGCCGATCCGGGATGCGAGCGGCAAAGTCGTCGGCGCCTCCAAGATGGCGCACGACATCACCGAGGCCAAGCGGGCGGCACAGACGTTGCGCGAGAGCGAAGGTCGATACCGCACGCTGTTCGAGTATTCCCCGGACGGGATCCTCATCGCCGACACGCAAAGCATCTACCTGGATGCCAACGCGAGCATGTGCCGGATGCTCGGGCGCACCCGCGACGAGCTCATCGGGCTGCACGCCTCGGACATCGTCGCCCAAGAGGAGCTCCCGCACATCGGGACGGCGTTGGAGGTCCTCCGGACGGATCCCGGATACCAGCGGGAGTGGCGTTTCCGTCGCAAGGACGGCACGACGTTCACCGCCGATGTGGTCGCGACGCGGATGCCGGACGGCAACCTGCTGGCGGTGATCCGCGACATCACCGAGCACAAGCGCGCGGAGATGGCGCTCAAGGAGAACGAGGCGCGGCTCAAGACGCTCTTCGAGCATTCGCCGATCGCGATCTGGGATGAGGATTTCTCCGCCGTCGGCGAGCGCTTCGGCCGGTTGCGCGCGGCTGGCGTCCAGGATTTCCGCGCGCATTTCGAGGCCCATCCGGAGGAGGTCGTCCGCTGCGCCGCCGGCGTCAAGGTACGGGAAGTGAACGATACCACGCTGCGGATGTTCCAGGCTCCGAGCAAAGCCGCGATCATCACCCAGTTGCCGACCTACTTCACGGCCGAATCGCTGGCCGTCTTCCGGGAGGAGCTGGTCACCTTGGCCGGGGGCGGCACCTATTTTGAGAGCGAGATCCAGCTGCGCATCCCGCACTTGGGCATCCGCACGATGTTCATCACCTTGGCCGTGGTCCCCGGCCATGAACGGACGTTGTCGCTGGTCTTGTGCTCCTTCCGGGACATCACCGAGCGCAAGCAACTGGAGGAACAGCTGCGCCAGTCCCAGAAGATGGAGGCGGTCGGCCAGCTGGCCGGCGGCGTCGCCCACGACTTCAACAACATCCTCGGCGCCATCCTGGGCAACGCGGAGCTGGCCGGCCTCGAGATGTCGCCGGAGCATCCGGCACAAGAAAGCATCCGGCACATCCTCAGCGCGTGCGACCGGGCCCGGACCTTGGTCCGCCATCTCCTGGCCTTCAGCCGCCCCCAAGGGACGGACCAGCGGACGACCCCGCTCGGACCGGTGGTGCGAGAGGCGCTGGGGCTGCTGCGGGCGATGCTGCCCTCCACCATCGAGCTGGTGACGCACATGGAGCCGGGCTGCCCGCCCGTCTTCGCCGATGCGTCGCAGATCCATCAGGTCCTGATGAACCTCTGCACCAACGCCGCCCAGGCCCTCCCCGGCGAGACCGGGCGCATCGAGATCAGGTTGGCCGCGGTGGAGGTCGACGCCGAGTTCGCCCGCCTCGTGCCTTCGCTGAGCGTCGGACCGCATGTCCGCCTGACCGTGACCGATGACGGCACGGGCATGGATCTGGCGACGCGGGAGCGCATCTTCGAGCCGTTCTTCACCACCAAGCCGCCGGGCCAGGGCACCGGACTCGGCCTCTCGGTCGTCCACGGCATCATGCAGGGCCATCGCGGCGCCATCACCGTGACCAGCGGGTTGGGGGCGGGCACGGAGTTCCAGCTCTGGTTCCCCGTCGCCGGTGCCGAAGCCGGCCCCGTCCTGACCGCCGCGGGTCCGGAGCCGACGCGATCGGCGGACCGCGACGCATGAACGACGCCGACGGATCCTCTCCCGCCCGGGCCACCGGTCACCGTGTCCTCTTGGTGGACGACGACGACGATTTTCGCGCCATGTTGCGCAGGATATTGGACCGCGCCGGACACCATGTGACCGAGGCGAGGGACGGCATCGAAGCTCTCGACCGGTTGCGGCTCCAGCCGGCCGGATTGCTCATCACCGACCTCATCATGCCGAGGAAGGACGGGGTGTAGACCATCCTGGAGGTCCGCCGCAGCCACCCGGAGACCAAGATCATCGCCATCTCCGGTGGCGGTCGCGGTCTCGCGTTCGATCAGCTCACCATCGCATCCAGGGCCGGGGCGCACCGCGTGTTGGCGAAGCCTTTCACCATGGCGGAGATCCTGGACGCGATCGAGGACGTCATGCGCGTCGGATAGGCGGCAGGGGTTGCTGGTCAGATGGGTGTGACCGGAAGCGGCGGAAACGGCGAGGTGGATTGAGGGAAGATGCCCTTAGGCGTGCCCGCGGAGATCGGCAGCGACGTCCGACCCGTGGAAGTCCCTGAGCAGGACTCGCAGGACAGATGGGGCCGCGCGGCAACGCGGACCCTACCCGCGATGGTGGGGACGGGCTGCCGCCGGTCCGTGACTTCTCGCCGCGTCGGCGACATCGGCAGCGCGGCGAGCCGAGCCGCGGACACGGACGCATCCGGGCCCGCCCCTGTCGGGAGTTCCGCCTTCCAGCGCCCGGACCGCACACCTTGCCTGGCCGCTCGGGCGCGCGATCCCGGACACGACAGGCTACGGCTTCGAGGGCGGCGTACGATACCCCGCACGCCGAGGGCAACTCGGCCACACGAACACCACTCCTCGCCGCATCCGCCGACGGATCCGCCACCCCCTCCCACCCTCCCCCGGCAACCGCTGATGTGACGATGCCGCAGACGATCTGAGCCCCCATCCGGACGGCGGTCTTTTGCTGCCCAAACGGGCTCCCCGCCCCCTCCGCAGGTGGGTCCCGGACAACCGCCGATGAGGTTCTCGTACGTGGGGTCGGTGCGGTCTCTTAAATCGCCCCTCCGGCTTGGTCCGGTCGCGTCGGCTACTGTCGGTCCGATCAATAAGAGGCCGACGCGCCGGCCCAGAGTGTCGGCGCCTACGGGACCGCTTCTCACCGGATGGTCCTGAAGTGCCATTGCTGACCCGGGGACCACCTCGGCAGGTTCCTGCTTGGATTCGGGTGGTGAGAGGATGCGAACCAAAGGCGAACCAAGTCGCCCTCATGGAGCATCGATCGGAGCCGCCTTGAAAGCTCTTGATCGCGAGCGATCAGGCCGGCCTTCGCATCCATCCCGTACCCGTCGGTCCACCCGTTCTACATCAACCCCGCCTTGATGGCCGGGTGTAAGAATCATTCTCAACATTTTTAGAGCAAGCACCATGAAGAAGACACTCCTGCTCCTCGGCGTCTTGTCATCACAACTCGTCGGCGTCTGCTCGGTCTTCGTGACTTGGGGCGACTCGCTCACTTTCGGATATGACGGGTATCCGTATCCTATGCAACTCGAGGCGTTGACGGGCATCACGACCTTGAACCGCGGTGCCAACGGCCAGACCTCGAGCCAGATCGCGGACCGGTTCGCCGCGGAGCCGGCGCTGTTCGGGGAACGCATCGTCATCTGGTCGGGGAGGAACAATCTTTTCGACCACACCGGCATCCAAGCCGACATCGCGTCGATGGTCTCCCACATCACTTCGACCGAATACCTGGTGCTCGGACTGATCAACCGCCACGACGAACCCCTCGGCAGTGCCGGCTACAACGCGGTGCTGGACACGAACCTTGATCTTGCGAACACCTACGGGACCCATTTCATCGACATCCAGCACGTCTTGGTGCACACGTTCAATCCGCTCGTGGCCGTCGACATACAAGACTTGAACAACGATGTCATCCCTGACTGGCTGGAGTATCCCGACCTTCTCCACCTGAACTCCACGGGCTACGGGGTCGTGGCCCAGACCGTCGCGAACTACTTCGCTTCCGTCCCCGAACCGGCGGAGACCACCGGGATCGTCGCCACGGGCTGCGCGCTCGCCGCGCTCGGCCTGCGGAAGCGCCGGGCCTGAAGTCCGCCGCAGCCGAACCGCGGATCTCGCCGTCGCAGCCTCGGAATCCGATCAGCCACCCTGCCTCCACCAGGTCACCGCCCGGCAACGATACCATGCTGCGGCGGCCCCTCCCGGCGGGCCACGCACCGGAACGACCCAAGCGCCATCATCCCTCGGGGGTGGCCGCTGCCCAGTGACGTCGACATCCCGGTCAACCGTGCGCGGGTCGGATCCGGACGGCGCCCCAAGATCGCGGGCCACCTCCGTCACGCTGCAACCGCTGCGCACCAGCCCGACAGCATCGTTGTCAAACTCCCGATCGTGGCGCCGACCGGCTCTGCTGTTGTTCATGGCTGTCATGGTCTTCACCACTGTCGAGCCCGCGATATCGAGCAACCTTCAGTCGCCCTCCCCGGCCCGCTCCACCAAGGCAAGCAGATTCCCGCCGGGTTCCGGTCGATGGAGAACTGCAAGACCGGCGGAAACGGAAAGGCCGGAACGGCACCGGCCCGCGACCGCCGCAAAGGGCCCCTCTTCACCGATGCCGGCAAACTCGTCGCCCTCATCGCTCGCGTCCGTCGCGAGGTGACCGACGACGAATCGGGGAAAATCACTTCCACCTATCACGCGTTGCGTCGTGGCCTCGCGTCCAAGAACCGCGACCCCGTTCCCAAGACCGTCACCTCCTCCGATGTGGATATGGCCGGTATCTGCGGATCCGCCACCGCCACCGGGATCGGCGGGCATGCCCACGTCCTCACGCCCGGTCGCCGCGTCGGCGCCCGTTCGCGGAAAAATGCCGCGCCACGTCGCCGAATTGCACGCAGGGTCCCAAAAGCTTGGGATCCTTGCACGGAGGACGCCTCGCCTTCCACGTCCGACAGAAGGCTCGCCAAGATCGCGCCCGCCCTGTTTCATCCAGACTTGCCGCGGCTTCTGTACAAAAGATCGGAACGTATCTATGGCCCCTCGTGAATGAGCGCACCTAAACAACGCTCCATGCCCTATCTAGAGCCGCTTGATGGAATAAGAGCCATCGCGATCATCGCCGTGCTCGTCTTCCATATCTCACCCACGGCCCTTAGGGGCGGCTTCATGGGTGTGGATGTCTTTTTCGTCCTCTCCGGCTTCCTGATCACGTCCATACTCCTCAACGACCTCCATGAGGGCCGCTTTTCAATCCGGGAGTTCTACCTGCGTCGGATCCAAAGACTGCTACCGAACATCGTCGTGACGGTCCTGGCGGTGCTCGTGCTATGGACTGCCTTCTTCCCGCTGAGCACGGCACGCGCGACAGGAAGCCATGGTCTTTGGACCCTTTTCAATGCCTCGAACATCTATACCTGGAGATATCTAGGCAGCTACTGGGGGAACGCTGCCGAACTGGCGCCGCTCACACACACTTGGTCTCTTGGGATCGAGGAGCAATTCTACCTGTCCTTTCCGTGCTTGCTATCGCTGTTGATCCGGTTCCAGCCCGACCGGTTGAGATCCTGGCTGGCCATCGCGATGGTTCTGAGTTTCTGCGTCTGCCTCTATGGGTCCTATTCCCATCCAGGGGGGACGTTCTATCTTTTGCCCACCCGTGTCTGGGAATTGCTTCTTGGCACCCTCATCGCGGCCCATCGGCCTCCGTTCCACGGTCGAGGACATCATTTGATCGGTTCGCGGCAACACACGCGACGGACCACGGCGGGATGGATGGGGATCCTCATGATCGGAGCAAGTTTTCTAGCTATCGGCGAAGGAGGCGCATTCCCCGGCTGGGTGTGCCTTTTCCCCACCCTCGGAACGGCGCTGCTCCTGTTGTCGGTGGTGGATGGAGCGACAACGTTGTCGCGCTGGCTGTCATCCCTGTTCATGGT
>CANGMH010000011.1 GCA_947454005.1 Verrucomicrobiota bacterium | reverse complement strand
CTCAACGCCTATCGGCATGATGGATTTTGGCAGCCGATGGACACCTATCAGGAGAACCAACACCTGAACGCGATGTGGGCGGAGGGCCGCGCGCCTTGGAAGATCTGGTGAGTCATGGCCTTCGCCGACACCTATCGCGGGAAGCGGGTCCTCGTCACCGGCCACACCGGCTTCAAGGGCTCGTGGCTATCGGAATGGTTGCTGGCCTTGGGAGCAGACGTTTCCGGCCTATCGCTTCCTCCGGATACCAGCCCATCCCTGTTTGAGCAGTTGGGGCTGGCGGATCGGCTGAAGCACCATCTAGGCGATATCCGCGATTTGGCGGTGGTCCGGCAGGTGTTCGAGGAGGCTCGCCCGGAGTTCGTCTTCCACCTCGCGGCGCAACCGCTCGTCCGGCTCTCCTACGCCCGGCCGGTGGAGACCTACGCGACCAATGTGCTCGGTACGGTCCACGTGCTGGAGGCGGTCCGCTTGGCGGGGCACCCTTGCACGGTGGTCGCGGTCACCACCGACAAGTGCTACGAGAACCGGGAATGGGTCCACGGCTACCGCGAGGAGGACCCGCTGGGCGGCCACGACCCCTACAGCTCCTCCAAAGGCGCGGCGGAACTCGTGGTCAGCGCCTATCGGCGGTCCTATTTTTCGGCTTCGGGCTCGTTGGTCCGGCTTGCTTCCGCGCGGGCGGGCAATGTCGTCGGCGGTGGCGATTGGGCGTTGGATCGCATCGTGCCGGACTGCGTCCGCGCTCTCCAGCGCAGCGAACCGATCCTGGTGCGGAACCGGACCGCCACCCGGCCGTGGCAGCACGTCTTGGAGCCGCTGAGCGGCTATCTGCAGTTGGGCGCTGCGATGCACCAAGCGGCATTCGATAGCCAGCCCTCGCTCACCACGCTTTGCGGCAGCTTCAATTTCGGCCCTGCCCTCGGCTCCAACCGCTCGGTGGCCGAGCTTGTCCAACAGTTGCTTGTGCATTGGCCGGGAACGTGGGAAAGCCGGGGCGACCCGGACGCCGCGCATGAAGCCCGCCTGCTCAACCTCGCCACGGACAAGTCGTTCCACCATCTGCACTGGCAGCCCGTGTGGGATTTCCCGACGACCATCGCCGAAACGGTCCGATGGTATCGGCAGGGCGCCTCGTCGCCCGACGCCGCTCTTGCCATGACCCGTGCACAGATCAGCGCGTATGGTGCCGCTGCCGCTGAAGCCGGCCTTGCCTGGGCCGCCACCTCCCCATGAGCCCCACGCCAGCCGAGATCAAGGCTGAGATCCTCCGCCTCACCCGCGAATATTCGCGGCTCACGCACACCGCGAACCGTCCGGGCGATGCAGCCGTGGCTCCTTTCACTCCGGGCGTCACCACCGTTCCCTACGCCGGCCGTGTCTTCACCGAGGACGAAGTCGAGGCCGGGGTCGGTTCCATGTTGGATTTCTGGCTCACCCTCGGTCCGCAAGGGGAAGCGTTCGAGCAAGAGCTCGCCGCTGTGCTGGGTGTCAAGCACTCGCTTCTGGTCAACTCCGGCTCTTCCGCCAACCTCGTCGCCTTCTCCGCGCTCACCACCCATAAGCTGCCGCCGGCTCGACGTATCCAGCCGGGGGACGAGGTGATCACCGCCGCCGCCGGTTTCCCCACGACCGTCAGCCCCATCCTGCAGGCCGGTGCCGTGCCCGTCTTCATCGACAACGACCCCGTGACCGGCAACGCCCGCGTGGACCAGCTCGAGGCGGCGTTCTCTCCCGGCAAGACCAAGGCCGTGATGATGGCCCACACCTTGGGCAACCCATTCGACCTCGGGGCCGTCCTCGAGTTCTGCCGCCGGCATGAGCTCTGGCTGGTCGAGGACAACTGTGACGCCCTTGGCTGCACCTATTCGCTGACGGTCGAGCGGGCCCGCGCGCTCGGTTTCACCCAGAACTCCCCCGGCATCCAGGCGGACGGGACCCACATCACCCGCTATACCGGCACTTGGGGCGACCTCTCCACCCAGTCCTTCTATCCGCCCCACCACCTGACGATGGGGGAGGGGGGCGCCGTCAACATCGTCCACCGGCCCGCGCTCAAGAGCTACGCCGAGAGCTTCCGCGATTGGGGTCGCGACTGCTGGTGCGCCAGCGGCAAGGACAACACCTGCGGAAAGCGCTTCGGCTGGCAACTAGGTGGATTGCCCGAGGGCTACGACCACAAATACATCTATAGCCACCTCGGCTATAACCTGAAGCCGCTGGACCCGCAGGCCGCCATCGGCCGCCAACAGCTCAAGAAGCTGCCCGCCTTCATCGCGGCACGGGCACAGAACTGGGCCTACCTCCGCGCCGGCCTCGCCGGGTTGGCGGAGTTCCTCGATTTCTCCCTGCCCACCCACGCCACAGGCTGGGACCCGTCCGGGTTCTCCTGGGACGCCACCGGGTGTCGCACCGGTTGTTCTTGGTTCGGCTTCATGATCCGCGTCAAGCCCACCGCACCGTTCACGCACATCGAGCTCGGACGCCACCTCGACGAAAAGAAGATCGGCAACCGGATGCTCTTCGGCGGCAACCTCCTTCGCCAACCGGTCTTTGTGCAGTTGAAAAAGGACCGCCCCTCCTCGTTCCGCGTCGCAACCCCTATGGATGGCGCCGACGCCATCATGAACACCGCCATCTTCCTCGGCACCTACCCCGGTCTCACGACCCCGATGATGGATTACGAGATCGAGACCCTCCACCGTTTCGTGGCGCAGGCCAGCGCCTGAACACTTGCGCGACGTGACCACCCGCATGAAGTACGCCTGCCTGCCGTTGCCAAAGGAGGACCTGGAGCACGTCCTCACCCGCACACGGAGCTGCTGGGAAGAGGTGCGCGGCCAGGCCTGCTTCCTCACCGGCGGCACCGGCTTCTTCGGGATGTGGCTCTTGGAAAGTTTCGCGCACGCCAACGACCAGCTCGCGCTCGGCGCCACGACCACCGTGCTCACGCGCCAGCCGGCCGCGTTCGCGCGAAAGGCTCCGCACTTGGCGGCGCGACCCGACGTGCGGCTGGTGGCGGGCGATGTCCGGGATTTCCCGTTTCCACCGGGGAAATTTCCGTTCGTCATCCACGCGGCGACTTCCACGACGGTCGCGAACGACTACGCAGCACGCACTGCGATGCTGGACGAAATCATCGGCGGCACGCGCCGCTTGCTGGAGTTCGCCGCGCAGGCTGGTGCCCGAAAGCTGCTGCTGACCAGCTCCGGCGCGGTCTATGGCCCACAGCCGGTGGACGTCACCCATCAGCCCGAAGAGCCGCAAGGCGGGCTGGCCCCGCTGTCGCCCGAGGCAGCTTACGGTGTAGGCAAACGGCAGGCGGAGCACCTCTGCGCGGACCACGCTCGCACGACAGGTTGTGCAGCGAAGGTCGCCCGCTGCTTCGCGTTCGTCGGCCCGCACCTGCCGCTCGAAGGGCGCTATGCCATCGGCAACTTCCTCCGTGACGCGCTGCGCGGTGAGGCGATCCGTGTGACTGACGACGGCACGCCGCGCCGCTCCTATCTCTACGCAGCCGACCTCGCCGTGTGGCTTTGGACCATCCTTTTTCATGGCCGATCCATGACTGCCTACAACGTCGGGTCCATGCACGACGTGAGCATCGCCGAGCTTGCGGCGACGGTGAGCGCGACCGTGGGCAGCGGGCGCCCCGTCACGATCGCACAGCCGCCTTTGCCGGGGCACATGCCGTCGCGTTACGTGCCGGACACCCGACGAGCACGGAACGAACTCGGTTTGCAGGAACACTTCTCGCTCACCGAGGCCATCCGCCGGACTGCTCGCTGGCATGGATATCCCGCCTTCTCCGCCTGATGAAAGCCGCCGACTACATCGCCCTATATCTGGAGCGCCGCCGCGTCACCCACGTTTTCGAGCTGGTCGGCGGGATGATTACTTTCCTGTTGGATTCCCTGCAGCAGCGTACCGCCATCCAGATCGTGAGCATGCACCACGAACAGGGCGCGGGGTTTGCCGCCGAGGGTCACGGGCGCATGAGCGGCGTGCCTGGCGTCGCGATGGCCACGAGCGGACCGGGAGCCACCAATCTGCTGACCGCCATCGGCAGCTGCTATTTCGACTCCACGCCCGCCGTGTTCATCACCGGCCAGGTCAACCGGCATGAGCAGAAGGGCGGGCGAGCGGTGCGCCAGTTGGGCTTCCAGGAAACGGACATCGTGGCCATGGCCCGGCCCGTGACCAAGGCGGCCTGGCTGGTGAACGAGCCGGCCGATTTGCCGCGCCTGCTGGATGAGGCCTTCGCACTGGCGACTTCTGGCCGACCTGGGCCGGTCTTGGTGGACGTGCCGATGGATGTGCAGCGCGCGGATATCACCGACCTTAGCCGCCTCGAAGGGGAGATTCCGAGGGCCGTGACCTGCGAGACCCGCCCGGAAGTCGCAGAATTCTGGGAGCAAGTCATGGCGGACCTATCGCGTGCGGAACGTCCGCTGATCCTGGCCGGCGGTGGCCTGCGTTCCGGCCGGGCCACGGAAGCGTTCCGGGTCTTGACCCGGCAGCTCGGCGTGCCGGTCGTGCATTCGCTCATGGCGGTGGATGCGTTGCCCGCCGATGATCCGCTTCGGGCAGGGTTGATCGGCAGCTACGGAAACCGCTGGGCGAACATCGCTTTGAGCGAGAGTGATTTTCTGCTCGTGGTCGGCAGCCGCTTGGACGTGCGCCAGACGGGTTCAGACACAAAAGATTTCAAAGGCCGGCGCACCATCTGCCACGTGGACTGCGAGCCAGGCGAGCTGAACAACCGGGTGAAGGATTGCCGCCCGCTGGTCAGCGAGCTGGCTCCGTTTCTGGCGCACGCGTCGAGCCGGCCCGGCCCCGTGCCGGAGAGGCCGGCGTGGCGGGCCCGGCTCGCGGAGTTGCAGGCACAGTGGCCGGACACGGGCGAGTTGCGTGACGTGGCGGGCATCAACCCAAACCAGTTCATGCATCAGCTCTCGGCGGCGGCGGCGGGGGCCGCGGCCTTCGTGGTAGATGTGGGGCAGCACCAGATGTGGGCGGCGCAATCACTCGACCTCGGGCCGGAGCAGCGGTTCCTCACTTCCGGAGGTATGGGAGCGATGGGTTTCGCCCTGCCGGCCGGAATCGGCGCATGTCTCGGGGCCGCCGCCCGGATGACGGTGGTGGTGGCTGGGGATGGCGGGTTTCAGCTCAACATCCAAGAGTTGCAGACCATCGCGCGGCTGAAGCTGCCGGTGAAGATAATCGTGATCAATAACCATTGCCACGGCATGGTGCGGCAGTTCCAAGAATCTTATTTCAAGGGGCGCTACCAATCCACGGTCTGGGGCTACTCCGCGCCTGCCTTCCATGAGGTGGCGCGGGCTTTCGGCCTGCTCGCTGCGCTGGTGAGCGATCCGGCGGAGGTGCCGACGGCGTTGTCCCGGGCTTTCGCGGATCCGCGGGCTCCTTACCTGCTCGAAGTCCACATCGCGCTGGAAGCCAACGCGTATCCGAAGATGGCGTTCGGCCGACCGATCTCCGAGATGGAGCCGTTCGCCAAGCCGTTGGAGATGGAAGGCACTTGAGCCCGCGCTGGCTGATTCCATGAACATCACCGAATGCATGGCCTTCGACGCGGCCGCGCGCTGGTTCAGCCGCGTGGCGGCCATCCTATTCCGGATGCTCCTGCTGCCGATGCTCTCCAGCAGGCTGGGCAAAAAGAAGCCTTTTGGGTGGATTCTGTTTGGCCAGAACCGGGCTGTACTCGCCGTTTTCGGTCTCGGTTTTTCGGTCGCGGAGCCGTTCGCACAGGAATTCCCAGGACACTTCCTCAACGCCGGGGTAGCCGAACATAACATGACCAGGATCGCCGCCGGCTTGGCGAGCGAAGGCTTCCATGTCTTCACCTATTCCATCGCCAATTTTCCGACCTTCCGTTGCCTCGAACAGATCCGAAACGACGTCTGCCACCACAATCTAGCGGTTACCTTCGTGGCTGTCGGCGGGGGTCTGGCATGCGGCAATCTCGGTTACTCGCACCATGCGTTGCAGGACCTCGTGATCCTGCGGACACGGCCGGGCATGACGGTCCTGGCACCGGGGGATCCGGCTGATGCGCAGGAATGTGTCGGTTGGTTGGCCCGGCACCCAGGCGCTGCATACCTAAGGATCGGCAAGGCCGGTGAGAGCAAACTGCACGGTGTAGGAGGCATCGAGCACGGCCCATTGCTCATCCGGAAGGGCACCACGGACATCGCTCTGGTCACCACCGGCGGGATCTTGGATGAGGCCTTGGCCGCCCACGAGGTCCTGGCGATGGCCGGACATCGGGTCCCGGTCTATTCGCTGCCGTGGCTGAAGCCGCTGTCCCCTAGACTCTTGGCCGCCTTGGCACCCTACCGCTGCTTGGTCACGGTGGAAGAGCATCTGCCGGAAGGAGGATTGGCGGCGGCGCTCCGGGAGCAAAGGCCCGGGACCTTGGTCCGCTCGGTCGCTGTCCCTGAAGAAGTCTCCGGCAAGATGGGGAATCAAGCGTTTCTGCGGCGCGAATCAGGCGTCTCTGCCGACCACATCGTCGCGCTCTGCCGAGGGTTGTTGGGATAGCGATGCAAAACTGCCACCCATATCGGACCGCTCAGCGGAGAAGGACCGACGCCTCCGTTTCAGCTAGTCTCCTGTTGTGAAACACCCACAATCGAAGGGACATCAATTGATCGCCGCAAGATATCACAAAACCGATCCAAGTTCTCTTTGGACCTCAGCGAAGCAATGGTAACCATCATCATCCCAACCGCAAATCGTCCGACGATGCTGAGAGCAGCGCTTCGTTCGGTGTCTGCACAGACCGCTCGGGGTGCCATCGGCCTGGTGATGGTCTCTGAAAATGGAGGGAGGCGGGAATCTGGCCAAGTGTGCGCGGAATTCCCAGAGTTGCCCATCCGCTACGTGTTTCGGGAACAGTCGGTGACTCCCGTCGAGCATGCCCGGATCCTGCTATCCGATAGCCACCAGGCGAAATACACCGCTATCCTCCATGACGACGACTGGTGGGCTCCACACCATCTGGAGCTCGCTTTGAAGGAACTAGAGGGTCGCAGCCACGCAGCAGCGTATTATGCATCGATCTTCGAAGTTACCGGGGAAGCGTCCATCCTTCGGTGTGACCACAATCTGTTCTTCTGGTTCGGGGCTGGCTATCCGCCGTTGACCTCCGCTTGGGAGCTGAGCAGGAGTCAGGTGGTGTTGGCGTGCCTCCTGATGACGCCAGGCCGATATTCGGCGCTCGTCGCGCGCACCGAATCGCTCAGGAACGCCAACGTGGTCCACACCCTTGGCAATCCGTTCGACACAGACCGGATGCTGACCTTGCAGCTCTCCAAGGAAGGATCTGTTGTCTATAATCCGGTTCCACAGGTGTTCATACGCGCTCACGAGCTACAAGATGGATCGACCTTTGCTTCTGAGATGCGTGACGAACATGCGGCAAGGACAACGGAATGGATCGTCCAAACGGCGGGCGAACGACCGGTGGATCTGGCTCGCCGCTTCGTCAAGGCTGTCAAGAGCTGCCCTCCAGGTGCCCGTTCTCTGCTCGATTCCTATCTCCGCTCGCCATGGTGCGTTCCGCGGATGGCGCCGCACCCGGAGATGGAGCCTGAGCTCGGTGCCCTGTCGCCGGTCGTGGATGCACCCAGAGCGTATGATAGGATGAAGCACGTGCTAAAGCAGTTGATTCCACCCGCGGTTCTTTCCGCCAAGCGAATGGTTGTGGAACGGGCACTGCGTTCTTGAACGCTGTGAACGCCTAAGAACCGCTATCAATATTCTGACTGACGATTCTGTCTCGGCAGCTCGGCTCGAAAATCCATGGATGTGATCTTCTGCACGCTCGCCACGCGGAGCCATCTGGCACACGCGCGCGTCTTGGCGACGTCGCTCGCGCGGGTGAAGCAGGACGCCCGGCTCCATGTCCTCGTGGTCGACGCCGGACAGGACGAGGTCCCCGCAGCCGTCCCGATGGCGGAGCGGTTGACGCTTCAGGACCTGGACCTCCACGACCGCGCGGCGTTCTGCTTCCAATACACCGCGTTCGAACTCTGCAACGCGCTGAAGGCCCCGCTCTTGTTGGAACTGCGCCGCCGGTACCCGGCGACGCCGATCGTGTATCTGGACGCCGACATCTATTGCGTGGGCTCCTTGGAGCCCCTGCTCACCGCGCTATCCGGCACGTCCCTCTTGCTCACCCCGCACACCTCGGTGGATTTTCCGGCCGAGATCCCGACGCTCAAGACCTCCGTCCTGCTTTGCGCCGGGGCGTTCAATGCCGGCGTGCTTGGGATCGGCTGCGGGCCGGAAGCGGACGGCTTTCTGGCCTGGTGGGCGGCAAAACTGCGCCACGACTGCCTCCGTGCCATCGACGAGGGCCTCTTCGTGGACCAGAAGTTCCTCGATCTGGTGCCGTGCCTTTTCCCCGGCGTGAGCATCCTGCGGGACGACGGGGTGAACGTGGCGTGGTTCAACCTCCATGCACGGCTGGTATCGCGCCAGGGCGACACTTGGTTCGCCAACGAGCGACCGCTCGCCTTGTTCCATTTCACGATGTTCGACGGCCTGGCAGGCACGTTTGATCCGTCGATCCAACCCGACCCGCTGGCCAAGCAACCCGTGCTAAGGGGGCTGGCGGAATGCTATCGCCAGGATCTGGCGGCCGCCGGCCACGAGCAACTGGGGCGATGCAGCTACGGTTTCGGGGCATTTGCCGATGGCACGCCGGTCCTCGGCGAGACGCGCCGGGCGTTCCGCTCGGCGTGGCTGCAGGGCAGCCCGGTGGACGATCCTTTCCATTCGGCGGAATGGATGGCATGGCAGCAGGACTTCGTCCTGCGGAGCAAGCGCGCGGAACGGGTCCGGGCGTGGATCGGTTTCGCTGGTCGGATCCGTAGAACGCTGCGCCGATACGGCGTGTAGCGAAGAGTACGAGGCAACCGGAGCGCGGCTGCCGGATGGGGCGTCCCTTCCAAATGATCGACGGGCTTGTTCAGATGAAACAAAAACTGCGCATCGCCATCTGGCACAACCTGCCCAGCGGAGGAGGCAAGCGGGCGTTGTACGACCAGGTCAAAGGCCTGTCCGGGCGAGGGCATCATGTCGAGGTCTGGTGCCCGCCGACGGCGGATATCCAGTTCCTCCCCTTGGGCACGTTGGTGCCGGAACACGTCGTGCCACTGGCGACGATGCCGCCTTGTCCCCGGGGTCCGGTGCGAAGACGCCGCTATTTCGCGCAAGAGTCGGGTCATCTGGCGGCCACCTTGGAGGAACATTGCCGACGTTGCGGTGAACAGGCGCGGAGCGGCGGATTCGACCTGCTGTTGGCGCACCCCTGCCAGTTCTTCCACACGTCACCGGCGGCGAAACATTTCGGATCGCCCAGTCTGCTCTATCTCCAGGAACCGTGCCGACGGTTGTACGAGGCGATGACGGAATTGCCATGGAAGGCGCCGGAGCCATATGAGCGGGTGTCTTGGTTCAAGCATTGGAACATGGCTTTGACCGATGCCCTGAAGCTGCATAGCAAGCGCGTGCAGGTCCGCCAGGAACTGGCTTGGGCCGCATCTTACGACCAGATCCTGTCCAACTCCCTTTTCAGCCGGGAAAGCATCATCCGGTCCTACAACCTGGACTCCCGCGTGTGTTACCTGGGGATCGACGCGGATGATTTCAGCCCGACGGACCGACCGAAGGAGCCTTTCGTCATCGGCGTGGGCAACCTCTCCTTCAACAAGCGCGTGCTGCTGGCGGTCAAAGCGGTGGGCGCGATCCCGGCCGGTCGCCGGCCCAGGCTGGTCTGGGTCGGCAACCGGGCGGACGAAGGTTATCTGGCCGAGCTTCGGGACACCGCCCGCCGCCTGGGGGTGGATTTCGTCCCGAAGATCCTGGTATCACAGGATGAGCTCCGGGATCTGCTGGGCCGGGCCGCGGTGATGATCTACACATCCCATCTCGAACCGTTCGGCTATGCGCCGCTCGAGGCCAACGCTTGCGGGACCGGAGTGGTGGCCATCGCCGAGGGCGGGATCCGCGAGACCGTCGGCCATCCGGCCAGCGGCGTCTTGGTCGATGGGATGGATCCAGCCGCCTTCGCCGGAGAACTCTTGCGGTTCACCGATGACCTGGCTTTCGCGAAAGATTTCGGGCTCAAGGCCCACGACCATGTCCGGGAGCATTGGTCCCAGGCAGCGGCCATCGACCGTTTAGAAGAAAATTTGTCGCGTGTGCTCCAATCCGGGGCGGACGGGAAACCAGCGGGAGGCGTCACCGCGTGAGATACCAAGAGCGATCCGGCCCCGTTCGGCCTGATCCAAAAGAGCCGGACAGCGGAAACCGCATTGACGCATGAGCGATGGACCGATCGGACCCTTCTCCACGATGAGCGCTTCCAGCAAACTCGGTGCCTTGGAGACTCTCCGCGGGCTCGGCGCGGTGTTGGTCTTGGTCCACCATCTCAGCCTCGCGTTCTTGCCTTCGGCCTACCAGGGATCTGCGGCTCCGGCCCACTTCGGCTGGGAAGCGGCCTTCCACGAGACGCCGCTCGGATCGCTGATCGCGGGGCGCTTCGCAGTCGACCTGTTCTTTGTGCTCAGCGGTTTCGTTCTGTCGCTCTCGTTTCTCGGTCCCCAAGCCAGGGGCCATGCCGATCTGGCCGCCGCCGCGGTCAAACGGGTCTTCCGCCTCGCACCGATGGTGGCGGTGGGGATGCTCCTGCCGGTCGGGTTGCTCCACCTAGGCCTGACGCCTCATTGGGATGCCGCGTCCGCCACGGGCTCCACGATGTGGCTCGGCCGTGAGCTCTCCAACGGCGCGGCGCTGTCAGGCGTCGTGCGGACGCTGGGTCTGCACCTGTTCTCCGGGAGCTCCGGCTACAACAGCGCGCTGTGGACCATCGGACTCGAATTGGAGGGTTCGTTCCTCGTCTACGGGACCTTGTTCCTGTTCCGGCATTCCACGTGGCGGTGGGGTGCCTATGCGGTGTCGATGATCTGGCTGCGCCACGATTTGCGGGTGGCTTTCTTGGCAGGGCTCGTCCTGGCCGATGCATGGATGACTTGGCCGGACTTCCGGTGTTGGGCCGCGCGAGGCCGGGTGCTGGGACCGGTGCTCGTTTTGGTGGGTTGGCTGGGCGGCTATCCCCATTACTTGGCCGTCAACGGAGTGAAGCCGGCCGGTTGGTTCCGGCCACTGCCGTTCATGAACTTTGGGATGGATGGTTGGCTCTTGGTCGGGGCCGTGTTGCTGATCGCGGCCTGCGTGGGCAGCCCGTTGATGATGCGGGCGCTGGACTGCGGCCCCGGCCGTTTCCTGGGGCGCATCAGCTTCAGCCTCTATGCCACGCATATCCCGGTGATCATCTCCCTGGGATCCGGGGTGTTCCTTTGGCTGCACCGGTCGGGCCAGAGCTACGGCATGAGCGTGGCGGTGGCGTCGATATCGACGGCCATCGCGTCCATCGGGTTGGCGGTGGTGGTGGCCCAGTTCGTGGACCGGCCGAGCCTGCGCCTGTCGAACTGGATCGGGGCGCGGTTCCGTGCCTCTCTCTCGCACTCGCCTGCGGGGTGATATTGATGGCGGCGCGGGTGTGATGAGCGTTCGACAACCTGGACCGGATCCGACCACCTTGTCCTGACGATGGCCCCTAGAGCTGTGTTCTGGGCATCTCGAAGCTCCCAAAATGACGCAAGCCCGCCCCAGAGTCAGCGTGATCGTGCCGAGCTACAACCACGCGCGGTATCTGCCGGAGCGGATGGACAGCATCCTCGGCCAGACGTTCCAGGACTTCGAGCTGGTCTTCCTCGACGACGCATCGCCGGATGGATCGCGTTCGGTGTTCGCGCGTTATGCCCAGGATCCGCGGATCCGGGCGGTCTTCAACGGGACGAACAGCGGCTCGGTGTTCAAGCAGTGGAACCGCGGCATCGGCATGGCCGCGGGCGAGCTCGTCTGGATCGCGGAATCGGACGACGTCGCGGACCCCCGGTTCCTCGAGACGCTGGTCGGTCTGCTCGACCGCCACCCCGACGCCGTCCTCGCCTACAGCGACTCGATGGTGATCGACCCCGACGGCACGCCGTCGAAGCCGATCTCGGACTGGATGAACCAACTGGAGGCCGGACGCTGGAGCGCCGACTTCGTGAACGACGGCGTCGACGAGATCCGGCGGTACCTCGTGCAACGGAACACCGTCCCCAACGCGAGCGCCGTGGTCTTCCGCAAAAGCATCGCCGAGCGGACGGGCGGGGCGCGGACCGACCTCCGGCTGGCCAGCGACTGGGCCTTCTGGGTAGGTCTGCTCGCGCACGGGAAGGTGGCCTACACGGCGGAGAGACTGAACCGTTTCCGCAAGCATCCCGCCTCCGTCACCTCCCGTTCGGTCTCGGAGAGCCGGGACATCGAGGAGAACTACATCCTCGTCGGCGAGATCGCCGCTCGCTTCCATCCGTGCCCGACGGCCTTGGAGGCCAGCCTGCGCCAGTTGTCGGAAGATTGGTTCTGGCGCTGCCATTCACCGGGCAGGAGACCGTCCCCTGAACGGCACCGTGCCATACGCCGGGCGGCCTTGGCTTGCGATCGACGGCTGCCGGTCCGCTGGTGGAAGCTCTGGATCCGGCTGCGCTGGACGCAGGTTTGCCGGCGCCTCCTGGGATCGGCCTCAAAACCGTGAACCGCACATCTCGATGCTAGCGTCCGTCATCATCTGCACCCACGACCGGGCGGAGCGCTTGGCACGTTGCCTCGAAGCCCTCGTGCCCAGGTCGGGCCGGCTCGAGGATGCGGAGATCGTCGTCGTCGCCAACGCGTGCTCCGACGACACCGTCGCCCGGTCCTCGGCCTTCAGGTCCCGCTTCGGCGGAGCGCTCAAGGTCATCGAGGAACCGAAGCCGGGCCTGTCGCATGCGCGCAACATCGGGGCGGCGGCGGCATCCGGGAGCCACTTGGTCTATCTGGACGACGATGCCGTCCCGGCCGAGGGATGGCTGGACGCCTACCGCGACTACTTCCTCGCGCACCCGGAGATCGCCGGAGGAGGAGGCCCGATCGAACCCGATTGGGGCGGGTTGCAGCGGCCGAGCTATTGGCGACCGGAATTCGAGGTCAACCGGGCGAGTCTCCGGTTCCCGTCGACGACGGTCGTCTTCCCGGACGACTGCCTGCCCTTCGGCGCGAACATGTTCATGCGCACGGACATGTTCCACGCTCTGGGCGGCTTCGACCTGGGACTCGGCATGAACGGCAAACGCCTCGGCCTGGGCGAGGAGACGGACTGGTTCCTGCGCCTCAAGAAGACCGGCGCGGCGCTCGGCTACGTGGCGGGCGCCGAGGTCTCCCACTGGGTGAACCCCCGGGACATCACCCGCGCCGGGCTCCGTCGCCGCGCTTTCGAGGCGGGTGTCGTCTCGGTCCAGGTCTTCGGCGCGCCCCGCCCCGCGCGCGGTTGGCTCGGATGGTCCCGGCACACGTTGTCGGCCACCCTCCGCGGCCGGCTCCACATGGGCGAGCAGGTCTTCCTCCTCATGGAGCTGGGACGCCTCTGGGCGACCTCGGGCCGTGGTCGCCCGCCGGGCACGCCCTGATCCGCGGGACGGGACACCGGCCGCGCTCCTCGTTCACCGCGCCCTCGGATGGTGACGGTCGTGGATCTCGGCCAGCCGCTGGCCGGCCACGTGGGTGTAGACCTCGGTCGTCGCGATGCTCGCATGGCCGAGCAGCTCCTGGATCACCCGCAGGTCCGCGCCGTGCTCCATCAGGTGCGTCGCGAAACTGTGCCGCAACATATGCGGCGTCACGTGACGACCGATCCCGCGGCGACGGACGCACTTCCCGATCCGCAACCAGAGCGTGACATGCGCGAACGCGGTGCCCCGGCTCGTCAGGAAGACCGCCGCCGGCGACCTCGGGCGAACGAGCGCAGGGCGGACGGCCAGGTACCGCCGCAACGCCACGACCGCCCTCGCTCCGACCGGCACCACGCGCTCCTTGTCGCCTTTGCCGATGACCGTGACGAATCCCGCGTCGAGATGCAGCTGCTCCAGCCGGATCCCGCGCAGTTCGGCCAACCGCAGCCCGCTCGCGTACGCCAGCTCCAGCACCGCGTGGTCGCACAGTTCGTTCGGATCGGCCACCGCGGCATCGGGCGGAGCCAGCAGGAGGTCGATCTCTTCTTCGGTCAGCGCCTTGGGCAGGGTCTTCCAACGCTTCGGAAGGGCGAGGTTCTCCGCCGGGTCGGTGGTCACGAAGCCCTCGTCCACGGCGAAACGGAAGAACGCCCGCAACGCCGCCACCTGGAGATAGACGCTCGCCGGGCTGAGCCGGGGAGCGCTCGCCGGCTCCGCACCGGCCGGGCCCGGGACGGTCTTCGCCGGGCGGCCCGGCTTCCGTCGGCGCTCCGGGTCGGCGAGGTCGCCTGGCGACCCGGCGGCAGGACGGGTGCGCAGGTGCTCCATGTAATCCATCAGGTCGCGGAACTTCACGTCGGGCCACGCCGTCAACCCGCGCCGCGCCGCCCAAGCCGTGAACTGGCCGAGCTGGTGCGCATAGGTCCGCTGTGTGTGCTCCGCCTGTCCGCGCTCGTGGCGCAGATGGACGAGGAACTCCTCGACGAGCGTTGTCAGTCCGGATCCCACAGGTCGCGCGAATGGACACGGAACCCGTCACCGAAGGGAGCGGAAAATCAGGCGCCGTGCCGACCCGAGGAAAGTGACCGACGGTCCTTCTCCTGGCTGCCACATACGGACCAGGCCCGTTTCCCCGATGGTGCCCGGTTTGACAGACCGGGCGCGTTTTGCATTACTCCGGCCGCAGCCGAAGGCCGGCCCTTCCAGAGGCCGGACACGGGGGAACCGATCTCCGCAGCGCAGCCAGCGCGGCGGACGGGGCGCACGGCACCGGGCAACCGGGGCCAAGGTCACTTCCAGGACCAAGCCCGACAGCTAACCTCGCAGGCCGATTGGGAGGGCAGTCCTACCGCCGGACGCGGACGGACGACGCCCTGTTGTCGATACAGCGCGTCCGACCGTGTCATCATGAAAGTCTATTCGCATACCCAACGGGCGGGCCGTTGGCTCCTCATCCCGCTGACCGGTGCCTTGGGGCTGGTCGCCGGTGCGGTGCTATCGCAGGTCTGGCAGTTCGCTCTGGGCGTGCCGGTCCTCGCGCTCCTGGGCTGGCTGTTCAGCTCGCTGACCGTGGACGTCACGGCCGACGAGCTCCGGTGGCGCTTCGGACCCGGCCTGATCCGGCGGAGAGTGCCTTTGAAGGACGTCGTGGCAGCCGAGGCCGTGACCACTTCGTGGGCAGACGGATGGGGGATCCACCACACCCGCTTCGGTTGGCTCCACAACATCGCCGGGTTCCAGGCCGTCGCCCTGCGGCTATGCGACGGCCGGCGGTTCGCGATCGGCACCGACGAACCCGCGCCGCTCTTGGCCGCGCTCCGGCGCGCTAATTCCATTTCCCATGCAAACTGAGACGAACCGGTCCCGCTTGGCCGGTCTGACGCTCGCTGCTCTCGGCGTCGTCTACGGCGACATCGGCACGAGCCCGCTCTACGCGATGCGCGAGTGCTTCAACCCGGAGCACGGCGTCCAGCCGACCCCGGAGAACGTCCTCGGCGTGCTCTCGCTGCTGCTTTGGTCGCTCATCCTGATCGTCACGGTCATGTACCTGGTGTTCGTCCTCCGGGCGGACAACAAGGGGGAAGGCGGCATCCTGGCGCTCATGGCGCTGGCCTTCCCGGAGCGGCGATCCGACACGCCACGGACGCGTCTCACCGCGGTGATGCTCGGGCTCGGGCTCTTCGGCGCGGCGCTGCTCTACGGCGACGGGATGATCACGCCCGCGGTGACCGTGCTCGGCGCCATGGAAGGCCTCGATGTGGCCACGCCGAAGCTGGCACCGTACATCGTGCCGTTGTCGGTGGCCATCCTCGTCGGGCTGTTCGCCTGCCAAAGCGCCGGGACCGGCACGATCGGGAAGGTGTTCGGACCGGTCATGGTCGTTTGGTTCCTCGAGATCTCCGTGCTCGGGATCGGCGGGATCATCCAGGAGCCGCGCGTCCTCGGAGCCCTCAACCCGATGCACGCGGTCCGGTTCTTCGCGGACAACGGATGGGTCGGGTTCGTCGTGCTCGGCTCGGTGTTCCTCGTGGTGACCGGCGGCGAGGCGTTGTACGCCGACATGGGGCACTTCGGGCGGAAACCGATCCGGATCGCGTGGTTCGGGCTGGTCCTGCCGTCGCTTGTGCTGAACTACCTCGGCCAGGGCGCGCTGCTGATCGACCATCCCGAAGCGGCGGTGAACCCGTTCTACAAGCTCGCGCCGACCTGGGCGCTGTACCCCTTGGTCGGGCTCGCGGCGGCGGCGGCGGTCATCGCTTCGCAGGCCCTGATCAGCGGCGCCTTCTCGCTGACGATGCAGGCGGTGCAGCTCGGCTACCTGCCGCGCATCGCCATCGAGCACACGAGCGCGCACGAGCGCGGGCAGATCTACATCCCCAAGGTGAACTGGGCGCTCATGGTCGCGTGCGTCGCCCTCGTCGTGGGCTTCCGCACGTCGTCCGCGCTCGCCGCGGCCTACGGGATCGCGGTGACGCTCACGATGCTGGTGACGACGCTGCTCTTCCACTTCGTGGCGCGGCGGCTCTGGGGATGGAACTTTTGGCAGGCCTCGGCGGTCAGCGGCATCGCCTTCGTGATCGAGCTGGCGTTCTTCGGGGCGAACGCGCTGAAGATCCTCCACGGCGGTTGGTTCCCCCTCGTCGTGGGCGCGGTGCTGTTCACGCTCATGTCGACGTGGAAGACGGGACGCCAGCTGCTCTGGAAGCGCGTCCGGGAGAGCGCGCTGCCGGTCGACCAGTTCCTCGCCAGCGTCGAGCGCCGCGAACCGCTGCGCGTGAAGGGCACCGCGGTCTACCTCGCCGGCAACTCGGACGGCGTGCCGCTGGCGCTGCTGCACAACCTGAAACACAACAAGGTGCTCCACGAGCGCGTCGTCTTCCTGACCATCGTGGTGGACGACTCGCCGCACGTCGCCGGGTGCGAACGCCTCGGGGTGGAGGAGCTCGGCCACGGCGTCTGGCGGGTGAAGTCGCGCTTCGGGTTCATGGAGGAACCGGACGTGCCGGACGTGCTCCGCCGCTGCGGCGACCTCGGGTTGCGGTTCAAGGAGCACGAGACCACGTTCTTCCTCAGCCGCGAGACCATCATCCCGTCGAAGCGCAGCGGCATGGCGCTCTGGCGCGAACGGCTCTTCGCCATCATGTCCCGCAACGCGCAGAGCGCGACGGCGTTCTTCCGGCTCCCGGCGAGCAGGGTCGTCGAGCTCGGCATGCAGGTCGAGATCTGACACGGCCGACCGGGGTCCCGCGATGTTCCGCCAATCGCTCACCGAGATCGTCGTCGCCACGCGCGGACGCGGCTTCCACGAGGTCACGGCCCAGGTCGCCATGTCGGTCTCCGACAGCGGCGTGACCACCGGGCTCTGCACGTTGTTCCTCCGGCACACCTCGGCATCCCTGCTCATCCAGGAGAACGCGGATCCGGACGTGCGGACCGATCTCGAGGACTTCTTCGCTCGGCTCGTCCCCGACGGCGACCCGCGCTTCATCCACACCGCGGAGGGCGACGACGACATGGCCGCGCACATCCGCACCTCGTTGACGTCTGTGAACTTGAGCATCCCGATCGGCGACGGCGCGCTCGCGCTCGGGACCTGGCAGGGGATCTACCTCTGGGAACACCGGATCCGCCCGCATCGCCGCCGCATCGCGGTGCACATCGCGGGCGCATGATCCGGTGGTGACGGTCCGTGCGGAGCGGTGGACATCCGCCACCGGTGGGCAATCCTCGCGGCCGTGCGGCCCATCTATCTCGACCACAACGCCACCACCCCGCTGGACCCCTTCGTCCGCGCGGCGATGGAGCCGTTCCTCGCGGAGGTGTGGGGAAATCCGTCGAGCGTCCACTCGGTCGGACGCGCTGCCCGGGCCGCCCTCGACGACGCGCGGTACCGGCTCTCGGCGCTGTGGCGCTGCCGACCGAGCGAGGTGGTGTTCACCGGCGGCGGGACCGAGGCGGACAATCTCGCGGTCTTCGGCACCGCCCGTCTGCTGAAGGCCAAGGGACGTCACCTCGTCACCTCGGCGGTCGAGCACCACGCCGTCCTGCACGCGTTCCGGCACCTGGCGGAGCACGAGGGTTTCGACGTGACGTACCTGCCGGTGGACGCCGCCGGACGCGTGGGCGTCGAGGACGTCGCGGCCGCGTTGCGCAAGGACACGACGCTGGTGTCGGTGATGGCGGCGAACAACGAGGTCGGCACGATCCAGCCGGTCGCCGAGATCGGTGCCCTGTGCCGCGAGCGCGGCGTCCGGTTCCACACCGACGCCGTGCAGGCCTTCGGCAAGCTACCTTTCCGGGACATCCACCAGTTCGGGGCCGACCTCGTGTCGGTGTGCGCGCACAAGTTCTGCGGACCGAAGGGAGCGGGAGCGCTGTTCATCCGGTCTCCGCTGCAACCGCTGCCGACCCAGGTCGGCGGCGGCCACGAGAACGAACGCCGCGCCGGCACCGAGAACCTCTCGGCGATCGTGGGCCTGGTGGAGGCATCGGAACGGTTCGTGCCGTCACCGGTGTTCGCCGAGGACGCGTTGCGACCCCTCGCCGCAAGGCTCGCCGCCGCTGCCGCCGCGGTGCCCGGTGTCACGTTGCGGGGCCATCCGGAGGCGCGATTGGCGAACACCGTCGCCTTCACGGTCGAAGGCGCGGACAGCATCGCGCTGATGGCCGCGCTCGATCTCGAAGGCATCTGCGCCTCGAGCGGCTCCGCCTGCTCCGCGGGGTCCTTGGAGCCGAGCCATGTGTTGAAGGCCATGGGCGTGCCGCCCGCGGAAGCGAACGCGCTCGTCCGCTTCTCGCTCGGCCGGGACAACACCGCGGAGGAGATCGGGCACGTGGCCGAGGCCTTGCCGCGGATCATCCACCGGCTGCGCGGACTTTGACAGCGCGCACCGACCGGCCGGAGCGCCATCGACACGGAAAAGCCCGCTTCGCAGCGGGCTTTGTCGTCGGGCCCCTGATCGGCGTCCCGTGTGTTCCAAGGAACGGCTCAGGCCCGCTCCATGTACTTGCCGGTACGGGTGTCGACCTTGATCTTCTCACCGGTCTTGATGAACAGCGGGACGAGCACGGATACGCCGGTCTCGAGCGTGGCCGTCTTCTGGACGTTGTTGGCGGAATCGCCGCGGATGCCTTCCGGCGCGTCGGCGACGGTCAGGACCACGCTGGGCGGGATCTCGACTTGGACGGCCTTTTCCTCGACGAAGGTCATGGTGACCGTGGCGTTCTCGACGAGGTAGTTCTTGGCGTCGCCGACCAGTTCGGGCGTGACGGTGACCTCCTCGAAGCTCTCCGGGTTCACGAAGACGTAGTCGTCGCCGGATTTGTAGCTGAACTCCATCTTGTAGGTCATCAGCGGCACGGTATCGACCTTCTCGGTGGAGCTGAACCGCACGTCCATCGACTTGCCGGTGCGGATGCTGCGGAGGATGGCTTGCACGAAGGCGCGCAGGTTGCCCGGGGTGCGGTGGGTCACCTCGAGCACGACGCAGACGTCGTTGTTGTAGGTGATCGCCATGCCCTTGCGGAGGTCGTTCGCGTTGACTGCCATAAGCCTTGAAAGTTGGTGTATCTGCCCGGATTTCCGGTGGAAAGAGACGCGGACGCTAACCGAAGGGAAGTTGCTGGCAAGCCCCCATTTCCCAGTGCCCGATGCGCCCTTGCTAGCATCGGTCGGATCAGCAATGTCGCCCAAAGCCTCCAAGATTCCATCACCTCTATGAGTTCTCCCATCTCTCCGCGCATCGCTCGCACCACATCCGGGCCGACCGCCGTTTCCGGACCCATCCGTTCCGCCGGCCGCGCCATCGGCTTCCTCTCATTCGCCCTCTGGGCATCTCTGCAGGCGGCGGACCCGGCTCCGGCGACGCCTGTCCCGGCCGCCCCTGCGCCTGCGGTCGCCGCATCTCCCAAGAGCCCGGGCTGGACGGCCACACTTTCCCCGGCGGATGCCCGCCTCATCAGCCAACCGCGTCCTTTGGACGGCGCCGTCGGGATGATCAGCCACCTGCGCCCCAAACGTTATCTGCTGCACACCGGGCAACTCTTCGGCGACGGCCGCGTCGTGCTCGATGGGGATCCCATCCCGACCGTCGGCTTGGTCGCCCAGGAAGCGGTCCCGGCGGTCCCCGAAGCGGTCTATCCACCGGTCGACGACGCCAAGGACTTCTGGCTGCTGGACTACACCCGGCTGGTCCCCGTCCTGGTCCGCGCGGTGCAGGAACAGCAGGCGGACCTCCAATCGAAGGACAGCCGCATCCAATCGTTGGAGACCCAATTGGGCAACTTGGAGGCCGAGCTCGCCAAACTGAAAGAGATCACCCGGGTCATCGATGATTCCGCCCGCGCGGCCGTGGCCGGTCTGCGGAGCGAGATCGGCAATCTCGCGAGCAAGGTCTCCTCCTTGGAGGGCAAGACGAGTTGTTCGTGCAGCAGCAAGTGATCCCGGATCGGCCGTGATCGGATGCGAGGGATCATCGTCGTGCGGTCGCACCGATATCGCGCGCTCCTTGCTCCGTCGCGTCCTGGTCCGTCATCCCGGCACGAGGGCGACGGTTTGAACGGCAAGTCCCGGCTGGCGTCTCAGTCCGCACATTGCATATTCGCTCCGCATGAGACTCAGGCTGTTTTCTCTGTTCTTCTTGGTCGCCTCGCTGCTCAAGGCCGCCGAGGCGCCGACATCCCAGCCCGTCGCTCCCGCCAAGCCGGCGGTCTCGGCCGATGCACCGGGTACCGATGTCTTCGCGATCGCCGCGAAGTACACCAACCCGCTCAAGCTCGAGCCCGGCGCCGACGACAGCCGCGTCTCCAAGACGGTCGCGCGCTTCCTGCAGAGCATGCATTACACCCGGCACAAGTTCGACCGGGAGATCGGCGAGAAGATGTTCGACCGCTACATCGACGCGCTCGATCCGCAGAAGCTGTATTTCCTCCAGATCGACCTCGACGAGTTCGCGCCGGTCCGCGCCACGTTGGACGACCTGACCTTCCGCCAAGGCGACACATCCGCGGCCTACGACATCTTCAACCGCTTCCTCACGCGCTTCGACCAGTCCTACGCGCTCGTCATCGACCAGTTGAAAAACGGCAAGTTCTCGTTCAACGCCGCCGACGAGACGTATCTGGTCAACCGCAAGGACGCCTCCCGGGCCAAGGACCTCCAACAGGCGCAGAAGCTCTGGCAGGACCGCCTGCGGTTCGAGTACCTCTCCGAGAAGCTCAACGAGGCCGACACCAAGCCGCTCAGCGAGCTGTTCCGCACGAACCTCGTGGCGGGGACCTTCGACCGACTCGCCACGTCGCTCACCAACAAGTTCAGCCCGGAGAAAGCCGCGGATCTCGCGCAGTTCGCCAAGGCCCGCTTCGAGGCGACCAAAGGCAAGCCGGAGCAGCGCGCGAAGGCCGCGATGCCGCAGGTCGAGGCGCGCCTCGCCGCGAACCAGCACGACGAGATCGTCAAGAAACTGGCCCGCCGCTACCAGCGGACGCTGCGGAACCTTAAGCAGTTCGAGTCCGACGAGGTGCTCCAGCTCTGGCTCGATTCGCTCGGGCACGCCTACGACCCGCACACCGATTACCTCGGCAAACGCGAGCTCGACCAGTTCTCGATGAGCATGAACCTCCGCCTCTTCGGCATCGGCGCCACGCTCCAGTCCGAGGACGGCTACACCGTGATCAAGGAGATCCGGCCCGGCACCCCAGCCGAGAAGAGCAAGCAGATCAAGGTCGGCGACAAAGTCGTCGCCGTCGCGCAGGGCAAGGGTGAATTCGTGGACGTGATCGACGAGAAGCTCACCAAGGTCGTCGGCCAGATCCGCGGCGAGAAGGGCAGCGAGGTCCGCCTCTCGATCATCCCGACCGGCGCCGATTCCTCCGTCCGCAAGATCGTCTCGATCATCCGAGACGAGATCAAGCTCGAGGATTCCGAGGCCAAGGGGAAGCTGGTCGAGCTGCCCGTCGACAACGGAAAGACCAAGCGCGTCGGCGTGATCGACCTACCCAGCTTCTACGCCAACTTCTCCATCGGCGGCCAGCGCGGGTCGGGCAAGACCACCACCGGCGACGTCGCGAAGCTCCTCAAGAAACTCACCGCCGAGGGCGCCGAGGGCATCGTCCTCGACCTGCGCCGCAACGGCGGCGGCTCGCTCGAGGAGGCGATCAACCTCGCGGGCCTCTTCATCAAGTCGGGCCCGGTGGTCCAGATCCGCAACTACGACGGCAGCATCCAGGTCGACGAGGACCGCGATGACAGCATCGCCTACGACGGACCGCTGGTGGTGCTCACCAGCCGCTTCAGCGCGAGCGCCAGCGAGATCGTCGCCGCGGCGCTACAGGACTACGGCCGCGCCGTGCTGGTCGGCGATTCGTCGACCCACGGCAAGGGCACCGTCCAGACCGTCCAGGAGTTGAACCAATACCTGAGAGGTGCCCAGAACCCCGGTGCCGTGAAGGTCACCATCCGCAAGTTTTACCGAGCCAGCGGCGGCAGCACGCAGCTCAAGGGCGTGACCCCCGACATCGCCTTGCCCGGCATCAACAGCCACGCCGAGGTCGGCGAGACGTCGCTCGAGAACGCGCTCGCTTGGGACGTCATCCCGGGCGCCAAGTTCGACAAGCTCGACCGCGTGCAGCCGCTGCTCGGCGAACTCACCAAGCGCTCCGCCGCCCGCGTGGCCAAGGACAAGGACTTCGAGTACGTCCGCGAGGACGTCGACCGGTACCGCAAGATGATCGCCGACAAGACGGTCTCGCTCAACGAGCAGAAACGCCTCGCCGAGAAGGCCGCCGACAAGGCCCGGGTCGAGGCCCGGAAGAAGGAGCTCGCCGCCCGCCACGAGGTCCAGCCGACCGCTTACGAGATCACCCTCAAGGTGGCGGACCAACCCGGGCTCCCCGCGCCGATGACCAACAAGGTCGTCATCGCCGTCAGCAAGGCCGATGAGCGCAAGCTCAAGGCCGACAAGCCGGCGAAGACCCCCGCCGCGGCCAGCACCGAAGTCGCCGCCGCGACCGAGAACGCCCCCGCCCCCGCTCCGGCGAAGACCGACATCGACGGCGAGGAAGACGCCCCGGAAGAGAGCGGTGTGGCGTCCGACGTGCCGCTCAAGGAGGCCCAGCACATCCTGCTCGACCTCATCCAGCTCACCACGCGGAAAGCCGGCATGGCCGCGACGAAGGCTCTCTGAAACCGGGACGCAGCCGCTCGCTTCGTCGGGCAAGCCGCCCGTAGAGGTCCTCGAGAATGCGGTGGCGAGCTACTGCCGCTTGCGGTCAGGCCGGACCGTGCTCGCCTCTTTATCGCACCCACCCCCGGTCCGGGTGGGTGCGGATCGCTGCGCGCAGATCCGCATCTTCGGTTCAACGCGATATGAAGTCCGTCCCCGTCCGAAAGATCGTTTCCTTGGTCGGGAAACCCAAGGACGACACCATTTCGACGGACTTCGATCTCCGCATCCTCTTGGCGTCTGCCGAATCCAACAACCAACCAACATGAGACAATCTCTTGGACTCGTATCACTGGTCGTCCGGGACTACGACGAGGCCTTGGCCTTCTTCGTGGGCAAGCTCGGCTTCGTGCTGGTAGAGGATTCGTTCATTCCGGAACAATCGAAACGTTGGGTGGTCGTCTCGCCGCCCGGGGCCGGCGAATCGCGGTTGCTGCTGGCGCGGGCGTCCACCGCGGACCAACGCGCGCACATCGGTGACCAGACCGGTGGACGCGTCTTCCTGTTCCTTCACACCGATGACTTCCACCGCGATTACCAAGCGTACCGGGCCAAAGGAGTCGTTTTTGTGCGCGGTCCAAAGGAGGAGCCCTACGGAACCGTCGCGGTGTTCAAAGACCTTTACGGCAACCTTTGGGATCTGCTGCAACGACGGGAGCCGAACGGACGGCCGCGATGAATGCGCCTGACCAATCGGTGCATCCAACGGCGGCAGGCCATCCCGTTTGCAATCGATGCTTCCTGTGGACAAAGGCCGAGTAGCTCTACCCGATGTTCCATGCCGACCGAGAAGCCCAAACTTCCGACCACCCCGAACGAGCGCTCGTGCTACTGCCACAGCATCGACGAGGAGTTCCGACGCGACCACCAGATCCCGGACGGCCATTGCGGCACCTGCGAACGGTGCGGTCGACCGGGCCACATGCGACACTTTCCAGGCCCCGTCCCGTACACCGGTGCATGGTGCGACCGCTGTCATCGAATCGTCGCGTGGACATGGCCGTTTCGCGTTTCCACCGTCTGGATCGCGTTGATCATCGTGGCGGCGATGCTCTATCCCTTCCTCAAGCGTCTCTTCCAATGATTCCAGGGACGTCTCCTGATCAACCGGAACCCGAGGCCGTCATGCGGGGACGAGTCGGAGTTCAAGGGAGGGTCTGCTCGTTGAGGTGTTTGCAG
This sequence comes from Verrucomicrobiota bacterium, assembly GCA_947454005.1. GTDB lineage: Bacteria > Verrucomicrobiota > Verrucomicrobiia > Limisphaerales > UBA9464 > CAIVQB01. The sequence continues at coordinate 2,626 of CANGMH010000011.1, read as the reverse complement.
CGGCGAGTGTGGAGAGGGAGGCCTGATCTCGCCGTGAACCGTGGGGCAGCTGACCCCCCCGGCTCAGATGATGAGGCACTCGATCTTCGGTGAGAATGGACACCCGTTGTCCCGTCTCCTGCTCCTCCGTACTTCTTGGATCGGCTGGTCACCCCGCCTTGCCGAGCAAGCCACCGTTCGGGCCGGCAACGGACCACTCCGCACCTCACCGCTTCTTCCAGACGTAGCGGAACATGAGCACGCGGAGGGCGGCGGTGAGTGGGATGGCGAGGATGCCGCCGAGGATGCCGCCGAGCAGCGTCGTGCCGATCATCAGGGCGACGATGATGGTCATGGGATGCAGGCCGACGCGGTCGCCGATGATCTTGGGCTGGATCACCAGGCCTTCCAGCGTCTGCACGACGCCGAACACCGCCATCACGAGCAGCAGGTGCCAGAGGTCGCCGAACTGGACGAAGGCGATGGCCAGCGCCGCGGCGCATGTGGTGATGGCGCCGAGGAAGGGGACCATCGTCAGGAACGTGGCCATCAGGCCGAGCAACAGCGCGTAGGGCAGGCCGATGGCGAAGAACCCGATCGTGTAGAGCACGCCGTCGGTCATGGCCACGAGCACCTGGCCGCGGAAGAACACGATGAGGCATTCGTTGATGTTGCTCAGCACGAAGACGAGCTCGTCCTTGAACCGGGAGTTCTGCACCGGCAGGTAATCGGTCCATTGCCGGGCGATGCCCTGCTTCTCCGACAACAGGTAGAAGGTGTAGACCGGGATGAGCGCCAATCCCGCGACCACGCCGAACCATGACGCGGCCTTGCTGACCTGGCCGTACAGCCATTCGCCGACGGCCGGCAGCACGGCGGACAGCCAGCCGCCCGCGGATTTCAGCGTCCTCGGTTCGAATGCCTTGGCCCACCACGGAGCGGCAGGGTCGATGGGCCCCGGAGGGAGGCCCGGCCGGATCTCGGTCCCGGTCGTGGCCGTGGTCTCGGGCGCCGGCTCCGCCACGGCGTTCGTCCGGACCGGCCGGTGGTCGAGCTGGGCCTGCCAGTTCAGCGGGAGGAACCGGACCAGCGGCGCGGGCGGATGGTCGATCCAGTGCTCGACCCGTTTCTGGACCTTGTCCACGTAGCCGGGAGCCCGTCCGGCGAGCTCCCGCGATTCGATGACGACCCGCGGGATGATCGTGCCGAGCACGCCCACGATCAGCGCGAATCCCAGCGCGAAGACGCAGGCGATGGCCCGGCTCCGCGAAAGTCCGCGAGCAACGAGGACATCCACGACCGGGTCGATCAAGTAGGCCAGCACACCCGCGACCGCGATCGGCCAGAGGACGGGCGAGAGCAGCGCGAACACGAAGCCGAGGCCCCACAAGACCACGCCGATGAGCGCGAGCGTCAACGCGACCGCGAACGCCGTCACCGCGAACCAGATGAGGTGCGCCTGCTTCTGCGTCGGGCCGGGGAAGTCCATCTCAGGATTGGCCGAGTTTCTTCGCTTTATCGGCCGCGGCGCGGACGGCGCTCATCAGGCCCGCGCGGATCCCGGCTTTCTCCAGCTCGTGGACCGCTTCGATGGTGGTGCCGCCGGGGCTGCACACGGCGTCCTTGAGCGCTCCCGGATGCATGCCGGTCTCGAGGACCATCTTCGCCGCGCCGAGCAGCGTCTGCGCGGCCAGCTTCTGCGCGATGTCGCGAGGAAGTCCCGCGGCGACCCCGCCGTCGGCGAGCGCCTCGATCATCAGGAAGGCGTAGGCGGGACCGCTGCCGCTCAGGCCGGTGACGGCATCGAGCAGCTTCTCCTTCACTTCGAGCGCGATTCCGACGCTGCCGAGCAATGTCTGCGCGAGAGCCGCATCGGCCTTGGTCGCGTGGGTGCCGAGCGAGTAGGCGCTGGCGCTGGCGCCGACGAGGGCGGGGGTGTTGGGCATCACGCGGATGACGCGGTTGCCCGGGGCGGCGGCCTCGAGCTTCGCCAACGGGACGCCGGCCGCGATGGAGACGAGCAGGTGGCGGCCCGGGTCGAGCCCGCCCCGCAGTCCGGTCAAGAGGTCGCAGACCTGGTCCGGCTTCACCGCGAGGAAGATCACATCCGCTCCGACGACGACGTCCGGGTTCGAGCGGCCGGCCTTCGCGCCGGTCTCCTTGGCGAAGGCATCGAGAGCGGCCGGCACGACGTCGCTGGCGAAGAGCTGCCCGGGCGTCGCGAGACCGGCCTGGAGGAAACCTTTCGCCAGAGCGGTGGCCATCTTGCCCGCGCCGAGGAAACCGATGGATGATGACGACATCGCTGGGGTTTGTAGCAGCCGGCGCGCGACGCGGCGACCGGGATTTTCCCCGGGTCGGTTCCGCCGGACGCATATGGAGGCCCACCAATCCGGAATCCCGCCTCGGTCAAATCGACTGGATGGGCCACGTCGGACATCGAATTGATCCCGAGTTGGGGCTTGCTCCAGCCCGATACGTCTTCTAGGTTGCTTTGCACTCGACCGCGGGGTGGAGCAGCCCGGTAGCTCGTCAGGCTCATAACCTGAAGGCCGTAGGTTCAAATCCTACCCCCGCAACCAATTTGATCCGGCCGGTCTCTTCACGGAGACCGGCCGTTTCCTTTTGTCCCGGTGGCGCTGCGCCG
>CANGMH010000010.1 GCA_947454005.1 Verrucomicrobiota bacterium | reverse complement strand
CTGCGCGCCGGTTCGACCGACACCTGGCCGTGCGTCGAGTGGGACCAGCTCGTCGACGGCGAGAAGCGTTGGTACCGGAAGGATGCGAGCTACATCCGCGACCAATGGGTCCGCGACGCGCAGATCGCCATGGGCCAGCCGTCGAGCCAGGGCACCTTCGCGCAGCTCTATCTCAACGGGATCTACTGGGGCCTCTACAACGTCTGCGAGCGCCCGGACGATGATTTCGCCGCGCTCCATCTCGGCGGCCAGGACACCGATTACGACGTCCTGGCGGATTTCGCGGAGGTCCACGCCGGCGACTCCGTGGCGTTCGGCCAGCTGATGTCGCTCGCCGGCGCCGGCCTGTCGGGCGACGCGAACTACCAGCGCCTGATGGGCAACAACGCCGATGGCACCCGCAACCCGCGGTACCCGGTGCTGCTCGATGTCACCAACCTCGTCGACTACATGGTCCTGAGCATCTTCATCGGCTCGGACGACTGGCCGAACCACAACTGGTGGGCCGCCCGGCGGCGCGACGCGGAGAGCACGGGGTTCAAGTTCTTCGTCTGGGACCAGGAGATCTCCATCAACTCGCTGGTGAAGCGCCACAGCTCGTGGGGTCCGATCTATGCGGAGGCCGATGCCGCGGGCACGCCGACCTATGTCTACGCGCGCTGCCGTGCCAACGCCGAGTTCCGCCAGCTCTTCGCCGACCGCGTGCAGAAGCATCTCTTCGGCGATGGCGCGCTGGGTCTCCGGGGCAACCTGGCCCGCTGGGCGGCGCGCAGCGCGGAGGTGGACCGGGCGGTGGTCGCCGAGAGCGCGCGCTGGGGCGACTACCAGCGTCCGACGCAACCGTTCCGGCGCGAGGTCGAATGGCTGAAGAACGACCGATGGATGCGCGAGACGTTCTTCCCCTCCAACCAGGTCGTCGCCCTCAAGCGCTTCCGCGACGCCAAGCTCTTCCCGCTCCTCGACGCGCCGTCGCCCGGCCTTCCGAGCGGCCTGGTGGCCGCGGGCTCGATGCTGGCGATCACCAACCCGAACGGCTCCGGCACGCTCTACTTCACGACCGACGGCACGGATCCCCGACGGGTCGGGGGCGCGGTCGCGGCGTCGGCGGCCACCTATCCGGCGCCGATCCTGATCGATCATCGCACGCGTCTGCGCGTCCGGGTGAAGGACGGCGCGACCTGGAGCGCGCTGGTCGAGGCCGAGTACTTCGTGCCGCAGGACTATCGCGCGTTGCAGGTGAGCGAGCTGCATTACCATCCGCCGCTCGACGGCGGTGCGTCCGAGTTCATCGAGCTGCAGAACACCGGACCGGACCTGCTCGACCTCGGCGGGCTGACTTTCACGGGCGGCATCACCGCGACGTTGCCCGAGGGCAAGAAGCTCGCGCCGGGCGCCTTGCTCGTGCTCGCGCGCGATGCCGCGGAATATGCCCGTGCCTTCCCCGGTGCGCCGCTCGACGGTCTGTTCGTCGGCAAGCTCGACCACGGCGGCGAGCGCCTGACCTTGGCGGATCCGCTCGGATCCACGGTCTTCTCCTTCGCATACGACGACCGGTCGCCGTGGCCCGCGGCCGCGGACGGCGGCGGATCGTCGTTGCAGCGGCGCTTCTTCCCGGTGGACGCCGGGGACGCCGCCGCGTGGGTCGCCGCTCGGCCGACCCCGGGAGCGAAGCTGGATCCGGCCCTGGCCGACAGCGACGGAGACGGATTGCCCGATCTCTGGGAAGAGGTCCATGGCACGGACCGGACGATGTCCGACGCCGCGGCCGATCCCGACGGCGACGGACGGGACAATCTCGCTGAATATCAGGCCGGCACCGATCCGCAGGATGGGGCCAGCGTGCTGCGGATCGAAGTGGCCGGACCCGCGGCGGCGGACGGGACGGTGCGGCTCCGGTTCCTCGCGGTCGCGGGACGGACCTACCGCGTGCAGGTCCGCGACGCGGTCGCCGGCGCGGCATGGACCGACCTGGTCGAGCCGCCGCAACCTGCGGAGAACGGACCGGTCACGTTCTCGGCGGGCTCGGCGGGTGGGACCCGTTTCTTCCGCGTCCTCACACCGGCGCGCTGAATCTCCGGCACGTCCCGTGCGCTCCGCTCGTCCGCGGAGCCGTCGGCGACATCCGTGACAAGGCGGCAAATTCTGTTGGCTCCGGGCGGCGCGTTTCGCACGCTCTCCCGCTGTGCCGCGCGAACAGACCCAATCCCAGGCGACGCCGGCGTTGTCCCCGTCCTCGGTGACGCAGGTGCCGCTCCGCTTCTGCCCTTCGGACCCCGGCATCGGCGATTTCTCGGAGGTCGCCCTCGCCGGCGAGCGCGCGGCCGATGTCTACGCCCGCATCCGGAAGGACCTGCTCTCGCCCGGGCCCTCGCATCTCGCCCGCGTCACCGCCCAGTCGCGCCGGCTGATGCGCGACCTCGGCGTCACGTTCAACCTGTACCGCGACGAGCCGGCCCGGGAGAACATCCTGCCCTTCGACCCGTTCCCGCGCGTGCTGGACGCGGCGACCTGGGATTTCCTTTCCCGGGGCCTGGCCCAGCGCGTCCGCGTGTGGAACGAGTTCTTCCGCGACCTCTACGACACCCAGGAGGTGCTCCGGAACGACATCGTGCCGTTCGAGCTGGTCTACGACGACCCGCGCTACCAGCGGAACGCGGTCGGCCTGAAGGTGCCGGACGACATCTTCGTGCATGTCGCCGCCTTCGACCTCGCCCGCGACGAGGAAGGCCGCTGGGTGGTGATCGAGGACTACGTGGGCAACACCACCGGGGTGACCTACGCGCTCAGCGCCCGGAACGTGCTCAGCCAGGCCGCGCCCGAGCTGCTGGAGACCGCCGACCTGTTGCCGGTCCACACCTATCCGACGGAGCTGCTGGAGCACCTGCGGCGCTTCGCGCGCGGGACGCCGGAGCCCCGCGTCGTGCTGCTCTCGCCGGGCATCTTCAACTCCGCCTACTACGAGCACAGCTCGCTGGCGCGGCAGATGGGCGTGCCGCTGGTGCGCGGGAGCGACCTCATCGTCCTCAACTCGCGCTGCTTCCTGAAGACCATCGGCGGGCTCGAGCCGATCGACGTGATCTACCGCCGGGTCGACGAGGCGTTCATCGACCCCGTGTCCTTCCGCGGCGACAGCCAGCTCGGCGTGCCGGGGCTGATGACCTGCGTGCGCAAGGGCACCGTCACCATCGCCAACGCGGTGGGCACCGGCCTGGGCGACAACCGGGCCATCGCCGCGTTCCTGCCCCGGCTCTCCCGTTTCTACACCCGCGAGCCGCTGTTGCTCCCCACCGTCGAGCGCCGCCTGTGCTTCGATCCCGACCAGCGCGAGATGGTCATCGGCGACCTGCGCCGGCACGTGGTGCAGCACGTGTCCGAGCGCACGGCCAACGCGGTATGGGACGCCGCGACGATGGACGACGCTGCGCTCGAGGCGCTCCGCGCGCGCATCCAGCGCACGCCGGGGCAGTTCGTCGCCGAACCGAGGCTGCCGCTCACGCTCTTGCCGGCGGACGCGGACGGCGGCTTGGCGCCGCGCCACGCCGGTCTGCGCTGCTTCGTCTTCGGCGGCAAGAACCCGCGCGTCTTCCCGCTCGCCCTGACGCGCCACGCGCCGGAGGCCGGGTCGCGGGTCATCTCCAGCGGGCTCGGCGGCGGCATCAAGGACACATGGATCCTCCGCGGTGCCGGGACCGTGCCGGCGCCGGAGTCGCCGGCGATCGTCGCCTCGCCGCAGCGCCGTCTGCGCCTCGGCAGCCGCATCGCCGACTCGCTCTTCTGGATGGGCCGCTACAAGACCCGCGCCGAGAACACCACGCGCATCCTCCGCGTGCTCCAGCAGGTGCAGCTGGAGAACCCGGCGCTCCAGCGCGCGCAGGCCTGGGCGCCGCTCTGGGAGGCGCTCGCCCGCGCCACCGGCCACGGCACGAACTTCTTCAAGAGCGCGCCGTTCCAGCGCCAGCAGGACATCTCGCATTACATCCTGCTCGACCGGAAGAACCCGGCGAGCGTGCTCAACAACGTCGCGCGCCTCCGCGAGAACGCCCGGGTCACCCGCGAATCCGTCCCGCCCGAGGTCTGGGCGGTGATCAACCATCTGTGGCAGACGCTCGACACCGCGTCCGTCGCGCCGCTCGACGACACCGACGGGCTGCCGCGGATCCAGGACCTCGAGCAGCGGATCCTCGATATCGTGGACACCCTCTCGGGCTGCGCGGCGAAGAACATGCTGCGCGACGACGCCTGGCATTTTTGGACGCTCGGCCGCCATGTCGAGCGGGCGCTCACCACGACGCTCGTCACGCGGCAGGTGCTGTTGAAGCGCGCGGACGAGAGCGTCGCCACGGGTGCCGCCGACACGAACTTCGACGCGCTGCTCCGCATGCTCGCCTGCCAGTACGCCTACCGTTCCCTCTTCCAGACGCGTCCGACGCCGAAGAACGTCGTCTCGCTCCTGCTGCAGGACGCCGCTCTGCCGCGCAGCGTGTTGCACTGCCTCGAAGCGATCCGCGAGGGCCTGGAGAAGGTCGGCGGGCCCGAGACCCGGCGGCGCGATTCCGCGAGCCCGCTCCGCACCTGCGCGCAGCTGACCGGCGAGGTGGAGTTCACCGACCTGGACACGCTCTTCTCTGCGACGGGCGAGAAGGCGGACGACCGCGCGCCGCTCTTCCTCGACGCGTGGCTCGAGGACCTCGCGGCGCGGCTCACGCGCCTCGCGACCGAGATCAGCGACCACCACCTCTACCACCAGGCCTTCAACATCCTCCGATGAAAGGAGCCGGGACACACGCGACAGGAGAGAGGGCGGCGGCAAGGACCGCGCGGGCGCCTTGGCTTGTTCCGATGGCTCGCCTGCTCCGCTCCCCTTCATCCCGCTCCGTCGCTTGGGACAACGGCCTCCTGTCCTCCGTCTCCTGACTTCGGTCACCTTTCCCAGAGATGTTCTTCCACATCGAGCACACCACGGAGTACCGCTACTCCGAGCCGGCCACGGAATCGTTCTCCGAGCTGCGGCTGCGGCCCCGGGATTCGCTCCGGCAGAAGGTCTCGCGGCACAGCACGCGTGTCGAACCGGCCGTGCTCGTCGAGTCGCACACCGATTATTTCGGCAACTTCGTCGAGACCGTCTCGATCCCGTTCCGCCATCCCAGCTTGGTCGTCACCAGCATCTGCGACGTCGAGACCAAGCCGTTCAACGACGTGCTCGCCTCGGTCCAGATGTCCGTCGCCGAGGCCCGCCAGCTCCATGCCGGACAGCGCCGCGAACTCCATGATTTCCTGCGGCCGTCGCAGATCGTGACCTTCCAGGAGGGCGTGTGGAAGCTGGCCGACGCGTTCCTGTCGCCCGCCGCGCCGTTCTCCGAATCGCTCCGCGCGCTGAACACCCACCTGTTCCGCACGCTGCGCTATCGACCCGGCGCCACCGACGCGGGCACGACCGTCGAGCAGTTCCTCAAGGTCAAGGAGGGCGTCTGCCAGGACTTCGCCCACCTCATGATCTCGGTCTGCCGGGCAGCGGGCATCCCGGCCCGCTACGTCAGTGGCTACATCGAGACCGACCCCGTGCTCGGGCCGGACGGCGAGCCGCTCGACACCGCGCTCATCGGCGCCACCGCCAGCCACGCGTGGCTGGAGATCTTCACCCCGCAAGGGCTCTGGGTCGGCTTCGACCCGACGAACGACTGTCTCGAGGGCGAACGCCACGTGCAGATCGGGATCGGACGCGATTACGCCGACGTGCCGCCGATGAAGGGGATCTTCCAGGGCAGCAACGCGCAGTCCCTCAGCGTGCAGGTCCGCGTCACGCGCAACGCGGACACGACCGCCCCGGTCCCGGCACCCGCCGATGCCGAGGGCGAGCGGGCACCTTGACCGGAACCGCCGGACGCCCCCGCATCCCCGACCTTGAACCGGAGGCGTCCGGACGCCCACCCTGCCGCATGGACTTCCTCGTCACCGGCGGCGCCGGATTCATCGGGTCGCACGTCTGCGAGCGGTTGCTCCGCGACGGGCACCGGGTCACCGCGTTCGACGACCTGAACGCCTTCTACGCGCCCGCGTTGAAGCGCCGGAACCTCGCGGACATCCAGCGGACCGCCGACGCGGCGGGCACCCGCTTCGCCTTCGTCGAGGGCGATATCGCCTACCGCGCCTCGCTCGACGCGGCGCTGCGCGGCACGCGCTTCGACCAGGTGATCCATCTCGCGGCCCGAGCGGGCGTCCGGCCGAGCCTGCTCGAACCGGCGCTCTACCAGCGCGTGAACGTCGAGGGCACGGTGAACGTGCTCGAGGCCGCGAAGGCCGCGGGTGTCCGGAAGTTCGTGCTCGCCAGCTCGTCGTCGGTCTACGGCGTGAACGCCAAGGTGCCGTTCGCCGAGGCGGACCCGATCTTCTCCGCCATCTCGCCCTACGCCGCCAGCAAGCTGGCCTGCGAGGCGCTCGGCCACGTGTACCACCACGTCCACGGGCTCGACGTCACGATGCTGCGCTTCTTCACCGTGTACGGACCCCGGCAACGTCCCGATCTCGCCATCCACAAGTTCGCCTCGCTCATCGATTCCGGATTGCCGATCCCGGTCTTCGGCGACGGCTCGACGCGCCGCGACTACACCTACGTGGACGACATCGTGGACGGGGTGGCGGCTTGCACGACGCACGACTTCGGGTACGAGGTCTTCAACCTGGGTGAATCCCAGACGATCCGGCTCGACGAGCTCATCGGCCTTTTGGAATCCGCCTTGGGCAAGGAGGCGATCATCGACCGCCGACCTCCGCAGCCGGGCGACGTGCCGGTGACCTTCGCCGATATATCGAAGGCCCGCGCCAAGCTCGGCTACGATCCCCGGACGAAGATCGTCGCCGGCATCCCGAAGTTCGTGGACTGGTTCCGCGCCGAGGCGCGTTGAAGCGGGTCGGACCGTTCGGCGACCCGGTCAGCGACCGGCGACCCAGAGTGCGAGACGGCGGAAGATCTCAGCGTTCTCCTGACCGCGCAGCACCACGCCGCCGATGCCGACATCGCGCAGCGCGTTGGCGGTGATCCAACCGGCATCGGTCGCCGCCAGCACGCGGCCCCGGCCCGGCGTCGCGGCGGCGATCAGGATCCCGGGGTCGTTCCGCTTCGCGGTGGCGGTGGGTTGCGCGGGATCGTTCACGATCCACGCCTTCGGGCGCGCCTTGTGCCCGGTATCGATGAGCACCTCGTTGCCCGTGTAGTAGCCCCAGCGCAGTCCGCCGATGGCCGGGGTCGCGGCCGGGACCGGGATCAGCTTGGCGTCGTGGTAGTGGTTGGTGAACCGCATCCCGAAGCGGGTGAGCACCAGGTTCACGTCGTCGATCTCGAGGTTGTGGCCTTCCTGGTTGCCGAGCACGACCAGTCCGCCGCCGCGCTCGACGAAGCGGCCGAGGGCTTCGACATCCGCCGCGCCGACGTGGACCGGAGGCGGGTTGGTGCCGACCGCCTTGTCGTTCGGGTTGGAGATCAGGACGACATCGACACCGGCGAGCAGCGTCGTGGTCGGCCGCGCGTCGCTGACGCGGACCTCGAAATCGCGGCGCAGCAGGTCGAGCGCGTCCTTGTAGCTGCCGTCGGCCGGATAGCGGTTCTCGCCCGGCGCTTGGAAATGGAGGCAGTAGAGGAAGACCGGTTTCCGCGCGGCGGCCGGAGCCGCGTCGGCCCGGAGAGCGACGCAGCAAAGGAAGACGAGCGACAGGAGCCGACGGAGGATCATCGGCCGAGGTTACCGGGACCAAGGCCCGGAGGCGACTTCGCCTTCGGCTTCATCCGTGTCACCTTGTAGACCTTCCCCTGCTGGTCGTAGGTGGTCCATTCGCCGACCTGCTCGCCGTTCTCGAAGGTCCCGGAACGCATCTTGGTCCCGCTCTTCCGGAACCATTCCCAGTAACCCGTCGGCACGCCTCCGGCGATCTTGCCTTTCGCCCAGATGCTGCCGTCTTTGTGGTACTCGGTGTGGTCCTGCTCTGTGTCCGGTCTTCTAGGCATATCAAGGTGGCTGCCTGATCGGGTCTCACCGTGCGGTGACCTCGCCGAAGCACGAGTATCGGCCCGCCATGACCCCGAACGATGCCGGAGGCCACCGGCCGTTCGAGGCCGCGAATTCGAGCATCGCCAACCAGAGCCATGGCCCGTCGACCTCCCGGCCGTATATCGCGCGTAGTCTCCAATGCTGGCCGTCGACGGGCGCTGGGACCGTCACGTCCTTGGTGGCACCGGTCGCCAAGCGCTGTGGATCGGATGGCTTCGTGCGGCTCGCTTCCCGCCATCCTGCCGGCGTGTCGTTCTCCACGACCAGATCGGTCAGCAAGATCGCCCGGCTGCCCTGGTTGACGACGCGGAAGACCACATTGGTGGAAGACCCGGGTGCGCCGTTGGTGACGACCGTGAGCGTGACGGCCGGCGCGGATCTCCGTGAAGCCCTGATGGACCAGAAGGCCGCTCCTAGCAGGACGACCACGGCGACGACTTTCAGGAGCGGTTTCATCGCCTCAGGCCCTGGACCTTGGTCACCGATGCGAGCGCTATCGCCCCGCCAAGGGCGTCACACCGTGAACACCGCCTTGTCGAAGACCACCTTCGATCCGTTCACCACCGCCTCGTTGGCCTTCACCGCGGTGACCGCGGCCTCGAAGCCTTCCTTGGCGCCGCAATCGGGTTTGGTGCCGTCGTTGATGTGCTCCACGAACTTCTCCAGCGCGTACTTCAGCGGCGAATCGGTGTCGCTCGCGGCCTCCGCGGGCTTCTTGCCCTGCGCGAGGATCTTGGTCGCGTTGGCCACCAGCGCGATGCCGGAATCGGACAACATGTCGTCCTTGCGGGCGTACACTTCCCAGCCGAGCAACGGCGCGTCCACTTCCTTGAACATCCAGCCCTTGTTGTCGCGGATGAGGATGGCCGCGTCGCTGCCGTGGAAGATCTGGTGCTCGCCCTCGAAACCGCATGCCAGCGTCGCGGTGTAGGACAGGCGCACGCCGCCCGGATACTCGACGATCGCCTGGATGGTGTCGGCGACGTCGCGGTCGTCCTGCCATTGCTGGATCCCGCCGAAGCCGGTCACCGAAACCGGCAAGGCGCCGAGGTACCAGCTCATGGTGTCGATGGCGTGGATGCCGATCTCGCCGATGAGCCCGAGCGAGGTGTCCTTGTAGAGGCGCCAGTTGAGCGCCTTCTCGCGCTCGGGATTGGGCGAGGCGCGGCGCCAGGACTGCTTCTTGTTGTACTGCGCCTTGGCCGAGGCCGTCTTCCCGCAGGCGCCGGTGCGGAAGAACTTCAGCACGTGGTGGTGCTGCGGGTTCGCGCGGAACTGGTGCCCCACCTGGAAGACCTGCTTCGCCGGCAACGCCAGCCCGGCCTTCGCGATGGCGCGCGCGTCGTCGATGGTGTTCGCCATCGGTGCCTCGAGGTAGACGTGCTTGCCGGCGGCCATCGCGGCGAGCGCGAGGTCGCGGTGCTGGTGCGTCGGCGTGGCGATCACGACCGCTTGGACGTCCGGGTCGGCGAGCAGCGCCTTGGCGTCGTCGTAGGTCCTGGCCTTGGGCGCGGCCTCGGAGGCGCGCTTGATGGACGCCTTGTAGCTGTCGCACACGGCGACGACGGGAGCGTTGGGCAGCTTGCCGAGCTGGGCGAGCACGTCGCGTCCCTGCGCCCCGAGGCCGATGACGCCGAACCTCACCGGCGGACCGACGGGCTTCTCCTTGTAGTTCGGATCTGCCTTCGGGACCGCCAACGTCCCGTCGGGGTTCTTCGGGGCGTCCTGCGCGGTGATGGGGACGCCTCCGAGCGCGGCCATGAGCGCGGTGAAGGAACCGGCCTTGACGAAGTCGCGGCGGTTGAGGTCGGACGACGGAGCGGGGGGATTCATGTGCGTCCCGGGATGCTAACGCCGCGGCCCGCGATGCCAAGCGGGGGTTTGGCATCGCGGGCCGGGGCGGGGCGGGCGGCAGAAAGAGCTTGCTCCGGGATGGATTTCAATCGGACTAGCGGCCTTCGATGAGCACGCCAACGCCAGACCGAACGGACCGGGTCGCGGTCGTGATCCCGGCCTACAACCATGCCCGGTACGTCGCCGAGGCGGTCGCCAGCGCGGCCGCCCAGGGCGACTGCGTGGCGGAGATCGTGGTGGTGGACGACGGCTCTTCGGACGCGACGGCGGAAGTGGTCCGCGGCATCGCCGAGCCGCGTCTCCGTCTCATCACCCAGGCGAACGGCGGACCGTCCGTCGCGCGCAACCGCGGGTGGCGATCCACGAACAGTCCGTGGATCTTCTTCTTGGACGCGGACGACGCCTTGGCGCCGGATGCCTTGCCGGCCCTTTTGTCGGCGGTCGTCCCGGGCGGAGCGCCGGAGATCCCATACGGGTTCCAGGAGGTCTACGCGGATGTCATCAGCGGAGCCCCGCATTTCACCACGGACCTGGCGCGTGTGTCCGGCGACCTCTTGGCGGCGATCGCGAGCGGGTACGGGGCCACCATCTTCGTGGGGCTTTTCCCGAGGACCGCGATCGAGGCGATCGGAGGCTTCGATGAAACCGTCCATCACGGCGAAGATTTCGATATCGCGCTCCGGTTGGCCTTGAGGAACCGGTTCCGGCGGGTCGAACGGCCGGTCTACCGCGCCCGGATGCACGGGACCAACCGTCATCGCGAATTCGCTGCGACGGCGTTCCTCGACTATGCGCGGACGGTCGAGCGGGTCTTCCAGGGCTCGACACGTCCGCGGGAGCTGTGGGTGCGGCAAGGCGGTCTGGCCTACCGTTGGATGCAGTACGCCTGTCATCTGAAGCAGGCCGGCGACCGTGACGGGGCACGTCGCGCGTACCGCAAGGCGTGGCTCTATTTCCCGCCGAGGCTCGGCAACCTGCGCGCCTGGATCCTGTGCCGTTGAGCCGACCGCTCAGGAGCGCAGCCAGCGGAACAGCTCGAGCAGCCGTGGCGGTTGACCGGTCCGGAGGATCCCCATGCGGAAGATCTTCCCGGCGCCCCACAGCACGCCGGCGGTCGCCACGACCATCAGCACCAAGGTCCCGACCACGTCGCGCATCGGCGGGTCGGCCGTGACGCGGTTCATCATCACGAACGGCGTGTACGGCGGGAACCACGAGAGCGCCGTGGCCAGCGGACCGTTCGGGTCGCGCGGGATGTAGGTCATCAGCATCAGCGGCACCATGAGGAACAGCACGATCACCCCCATGAAGCTCTGCGCCTCCTTGAGCGTGTTGCACGTGCTGCCCAGCGCCAGGATCAGCCCGCTGTAGAAGAGGAAGCCGAGGAGGAAGTACATCCCGAAGGCCGGCAGCAGCCACGTGGTGCGGAGGATGGTCGCGACGTCCCCGGGCAACTGCGCCATCCCGCCCGCGGCCGCGGCCTGCGCGGGGGAGATGCCCGAGGCCTTCCAGACCACGATGACCACCAGCGACCCGATCCACACGGTGAGCATGGTGAGCCCGATGGACGCGATGCCCAGCAGCTTGCCGACCATCAGCTCGCCCGGCGTCACCGAGGACAGCAGCACCTCGATGATGCGGTTGGACCGCTCTTCGATCACGCTGGTGAGCAGGATCTGGGCGATGGCGAATATGGCCACCCAGAGCAGGTAGACGAACGCGCTCGGCAACCATTGCCGGATGCGGTCGGCCAGCCCGACGGCCTCCTCGCCCTCCGCCTTCTTCGGGTCGAGGCTGGTCATCGGCGCCCGGGTCCGCTCGATCGCCTGTACCGTCGCCGGGTCGAGGCCGTGCGCGGTGTAGCCTCGGCGGCGGAGCTCGGCGTTGACCGTGTTCTCGACGAGCTGCGGCAACGCGACGTCGGCGAGGTTCTCCGACCAGTACTGGATCCCGCGCCGTCCCTTGGACCCGTCGCCCTGCGCCAGTTCCGCCAGGTCGGCCGGGATCAACACCGCGGCGAACAACGGCGCCTCCTTGCCGTCGACCGATAGTTTCCGCTCACCGCGCAGCCAAGGCCGGAGCCGTCGGGCAGCGTCGTCGGGCCGCGCATCGGCCGCGATGTCGTCGGGGAGCGGGGATTCCGCGAACCGGGGTGCCGGAGGCTTGAAGCCGGGGACCTCCAGCCAATCCGCGCCCCGGGCGGCGCGCCACCGGGCCAGGTCGAGCTGCTTGTCGGTCGGGTCGAGGAATCCGGCGAACGCCTCCTCGCGTGCCCCGCCGCGAGCGAAGTCGCGCAGCGCCTCCTCCTGCCGGCGCGTCTCGTCCGCGGCGAGCTTCTCTCGCAACAACGGCGCGAAGCCGCCGCCGGCGTCCACCATCACGAAGCGGCGCGTCGGCGTGCCCTTCTTCTCCAGGAGGACCGGGATCTGGATGCTCGCGGTGATGATGGCCGGAAAGAGCAGCAGCCCGAGCCAGAAGCCCTTGGTCTTGGCGTTCTCGGCGAACTCGCGCCAAGCGATGAGGAAGGCGGGTCTCATGGGAAGCGCGGACGGAGGAAGGGGAACGGTTTGGAAATCTCGATCCGGGACTTCATCGGTACATCGCCTCCTTGGCATCGGGTCCGACGAGCTTCACGAAGACGTCGTGCAGCGTGGGTTCGTCGAAGCGGAAGGTGCGCAGGCGGATGCCGTGGGCGAAGCAGGCCTGGAGGACCGCCTGGGCGTCGGCACCGTGCCGGAGCTCCACCTCGCATCCGCCGTCCGCCATCGGCAGCAGGTCGGCGACCTCCGGTAGGGACCGCAGCGGGGCGATGTCGTCCGCGGTCTGGATGCGGACGCGGCGGGGAAGCGTCTCCCTCGCCTCCGCGGGCGTGCCGTCGAAGAGCTTCCTGCCCTTGGCGATGATGGCCAATCGGTCGCACAGGCGTTCCGCGTGGGCCATCACGTGGGTCGAGAAGATCACGGTGCGTCCTCGTTTCCGGAGGTCGGTGATGATGTCCTCCATCACAGTCTGGTTCACCGGATCGAGACCGGAGAACGGTTCGTCGAGGATCACGAACTCGGGGTCGTGCGCGATGGCGGCGAGGACCTGGACCTTCTGGCCCATGCCCTTCGACAGCGCCTCCGTCTTGGCCTCGGCGAAATCCTTGAGGCCGTACCGTTCGAGAAGCTCGAAGGCGCGGGCCTTGGCGGCGCGATGGCCCATGCCCTTCAGCGTGGCGAAGTAGGCGATGATCGCCCACGCCTTCATCTTCTTGTAGAGGCCCTTCTCTTCCGGCAGGTAGCCGATGCGGCCGCGGACCGCGAGCGCGCTCGGCGATCCGAGCAACGTGATGGTGCCGCTGGTGGGACGGATGATCTCCAGGATCATCCGCAGGCTGGTGGTCTTGCCGGCGCCGTTCGGACCGAGGAACCCGTGCACGCAGCCGGCGGGGACGCTCAAGGAGAGGTCGTCGACGGCGGTGAACGTCCCGTACGTCTTGGTGACGTTCCGCAGCTCGAGGACGGGGGCGGTCATGCGCGGAGAGGCATACTCCCGCTGGAACCGGATTCAAAGCGCGAGGTGACGCACCGATCCGCTCACCGCAGGTCCAGCGCGGCGATCGCGACCTTGGCGGCGAACATCCCGGCCGCGAGCAGCCCGGCCAGCCCGAAGTAGAGCACGGCCATCGTGGCGCGCTGTCCGCCCGTCACCTCGAAATAGCGCAGCTGCTCAGGCGACTTGCGGGAGCCGAAGAGCCAGAAGATCCGCGGCAGCGCGAAGAACAACACGACGAGCAGGATGAAGTTGTGCTCGAGGAAGGCCCCGACCGAATCGCTGTCGCGGAACCGCCAGACCACCAGCGTCCCGAGCGCGCTGAAACCGACCAGCCACATCCAGGGCGAGATCGCGGTGACGATACGGCCGCCGTCGAAGAACCCGACCGGCGCGAGGTTGAACAGGTTGAGCCAATATCCGAAGTACGCGAGGACGAGCAGCAGCGGATGTCCGGTCGCCACATGGAGCGCGTGGCAAGCACCGGCCGCGACCGCGCCGAGCAGCGGACCGCCGATGGCGATGCGCGCCTCGGTCCAGGCGTTCTTCGGCAGCTCCTTCAGCATGATCAGCGCGCCGAAGAAGGGGATGAAGAACGGCGCGCTCACCCGGACCCCGCAGCGCTGCGCGGCGAGGACGTGCCCGATCTCGTGGACGAAGATGAGGAGCACGAACCCGACGGCGAACTTCCACCCGAACATCAGCGTGTACACGCCGATCATCAGGAGCATGGACCCGCCGGTCTTCAGCACCAGCGGGAGGAACTTCAGCATCGGCAGGAAGAACTTCAGCTTGCCCGCGAGCAACGCGAGGAAGGCGCCCAGGCCCCACCAGTTTCCCCGGCCCCGCCGGGGCGACGGCGGTCCGGACGGCGCCATCGGTGGCGGCGGGTTCTCCATGGATGCCAGCGGGCCGGGATCAGGCCGCCTTCTTGGCGGGGACCTTGGTCTGCTCGATCAGCTCCCAGAACTTCGGGTTGTCCTGCAGCTTTCCGTCCTCGTCCTCGGCGAGGTTCGAGCGGAAGAGGAAATCCTTGAGCGTGTGCTTGCTCAGGATGCGATGGACCACGACGCCGAGCGGATGCCGCTCGAAATACACGCGGTAATCGCCGAGCCGGTAGCGCGTGAGCGTCCGGTTGTTCCGGCTGAGATGGCCGAACTGCGCGTCGTCCCGCTGCAGCTCGCGGGGCAACCCGCGGAACTCGCCGAGCACATGCAGCTGGAGGTCCTTGGGCAGCTTCGCCAGCTCGGCGGCGCTGGTCGGGTTGAAGATGATCTGGAACGGCGGCACGGCGGGAAACTGGCCGGTCCGGGCCGTGCGGGCAAGCGGGCTCGATGGCGACGCCAAGGGCGGCGGCGTTTCCGCCAACCGGCGGGGAGCGCGCCCCCCGCGGTCCAACGATGCTGGGACCGATGAAACTGAACCGGATCGCGTCGGTCTTCCATCCCACCGACTTCTCCCGGGGCGATGAAGGCGCCTTCGCCCACGCGTTGCGGATCGCGTTGTCGGGCGAGGCGATCCTGGCGCTCATGCATGTCGGCGACGCGGACGAGGAGATGCATTGGTCGGATTTCCCGAGCGTGCGCGGGATGCTCGCGGCGTGGGGCGTGCTGCCCCATGGAGCCAGCTCGGTCGACGTGGCGCGGACAGGCCTGAAGGCCGAGAAGATCCGGCGCCGCGACCGCGATGCCGCCGAGGCGATCTGTCACCACGTCGAGGCCGGGCAGCCGTCGTTGGTCGTCCTGTCCACGCATCAACGCCGCGGGATCTCCCGATGGCTCCATCCCTCCGCGTCCGAGCGCATCGCCCGGGCGCACGACGGCATGACCCTGTTCGTCCCGCGGCGCGTGCTCGGGCTGGTCCACGCGAACACCGGCGTGGTGAGGCTGGCCCGGGTGCTGGTCCCGGTGGACACGCACCCTTCCGGCCAGGCCGCGGTCGATGCCGCGGTGCTGCTCGCGCGAACGCTCCGCTGCGTGGAGGTCCACTTCATCCTGTTGCACGTCGGGCGCGAGGAGGACATGCCGTCGGTCCACTTCCCGGCTGCGGATGGCTGGACCCACGAGACGCGTGCCTGGTCGGGCCCGGTGGTGGACCACATCCTGGAGACGGCCGAGGCCTGCGACGTCGACCTGATCGCGATGGCCACCCGTGGCCACCACGGCTTCCTCGATGCCCTGCTAGGCAGCACGACGGAACAGGTGCTGCGGGCCTGCCGGTGCCCCTTGCTGGCGGTGACGGCCCGTTGAACCGTCATCCGCACCCGCCGGGTCGTGGCGCTTTTGCGGATTGGACGCCGGAGGTTTTCCCGCGAACGTCCTTCCCGTGAACGTCGCCGGGAAGCCGCAGAAGACCACCGTCCAGTCCATCGCGCAGATGAAGGGCCGCGCCCGGGTCGCCGCCCTCACCGCCTACGATTTCCCTGGAGCGAAGCTGCTCGACGAGGCCGGTGTGCCCTTCCTGCTCGTCGGCGATTCGCTCGGCATGGTCGCGCTCGGGCATCCGGACACCACCCATGTCACGATGGACGACATGCTCCACCACACGCGCGCCGTCGTCCGGGCCAGGCCGTCGGCGCTGGTCGGCTCGGATCTCCCGTACCGCAGCTACGATTCTCCCCGGCAGGCCGTCGCCAACGCACGGCGACTGGTCGAGGCGGGCGCCGAGTTCGTGAAGGCGGAAGGCGGCCTCGAGATCCTGCCGCAGGTGGAGGCCATCCTCGCCGACGGCATCCCGTTCTGCGCGCACCTCGGCATGTTGCCGCAGCACGTGGTCGAGGAAGGCGGGAAGTACCGCATCAAAGGCCGCGACGACGCCGGTCGCGCCAAGCTGCTCGACGACGCGGCGGCCCTCGACGCGGCGGGAGCGTTCGCCTGCGTGCTGGAGCTGGTGACGCCGCCGGTCGCGAGGGAGATCACCGCGGCCTGTCCGCGGATGGTCACGCTCGGGATCGGCAGCGGGCCGGATTGCGACGGACAGATCCTGGTGACTTCCGATCTGACCGGGGCCTTCCCGTGGTTCACGCCGAAGTTCGCCACGCCCCGGGCGAGGACCGGCGAGGAGGTCCGCCGCGCCGTCGGCGAGTGGATGGCTTCGCTCGGGTCGTGAAGCCCGGCGCGGATCCGCGGCCCTTCACTCCGGGAGCCGGCCCGCGGCCCAGAGCAATCCGCGGGTCACGTACTCGAGGAACACGGGATCGCTGAACGTCTCGTCGGAATGGCCGTAGGTGGTGCCGAAGACGCGGGCTTTGCCGTAACGGTTGATCCACGCGACCGGATAGGTCTTGCCGTCGGCCTCGCTCACCGAGGTGGCGAGCGCCTGCGCTCCGGGCCACAGCTTCTCGATGATGTAGAGCTCGTCCTTCGGCGTCACCCAGCTGTCGGGCATCTCCTTCACGATGGCGTGGGCGGGCGAGACCTTCGTCACGGGATACCGGCTCATGTGGTCGTGGCGACGGCTGGTGACGCCGAGGAACTCGCGCCAATCGTCCACATCCGTCGCGCGGTAGGTGTGCATCGCGCAGTGGATCACCACGGCCGGCACGCCGGCGCGGTGCGCGGCGGTGATCTTGCGGATGTACTCGGGCGACCGGGTGTCGGCGAAGCATTCGTTGTGTACGACCACGTCGTAGTGCTTCGCCCAATCCGGATCGCCGTAGAGCGGGATCTCGGCGCGCGTGCCGGTGCCGCCCTCGTTGACGATCGTCCATTCGACGCGGGCGTGGTGCCCGACCGCGTTGGTCAGCTGCGCGCTCTGGAAGGCGTAGTTGTGGCAGCATCCGCCGGTGATCAGCAGCGCGCGGATCGGCCGGGCCGATGCGGACCCGGTGGTCGAGCAACCGGAGACGACGACGGCGAAGACCGAAAGCACCAAGGCGACGAGAGCACGGGACGACATGCCGGACGCTAGGAGCCGGCGGCGGGCTGCGTCAACGCTGCTGCCGGTGGGGAACCGTGGGCCGATCGGAGATCACTGGTCACCGGCCCGACTCAGCGACCTGCGCGTCCTTGAGCCGGCGCTGTTCGCGGAGCTCGGCCTCGTAGGCCGACCGGTCGGCGTGGATCGCTGCCGGCGCACGTTCCGCGTCGGCCGGCCGCAAGGGGTCCCGGTCGCGGGCGCAGCCGGCGGAGGCGAGGATCAGCCCGATGCCGCCGAGGCCGGAGAGCGCTCGGGCCATCCGGTGCGGGGGAGAGGCCATGGACGGAATCGAACGCCGACCCGCCGGGTTGGCCAGCCGATTTTTCGCCCTTCTCGGCGTCCGCTGGCTTGGCTCGGCCGCCCGCGGCCGCTCAGCCCGCCAGCGCGGCCTGGAGCGCGCGCAGTTCTTCCGCGACCTGCGCCGGGTCGTCGAGCGTCTGGGCGATCTCGTCGCGGAGGATGCCGCGATAGCGCTGGCGCAGCCGATGGACCGCCACCCGCACGGCGCCTTCTTCCATCGCCAGTTCGGCGGCGGCCCGCGGGTACGGGATGACCGCTTCGCCGACCATCAGGAATCCCTTCGTCTGCTCGAAGAGGCGGGCCTTGCCTTCGGCGGCGCACTCGTCGCGCAGCCGGGTCACGACGCGTTCGAGCAGCGCGAGCGCCCATCGGCGGTCGAACGCGCGGTCCGGGCTCGCCGGGTCGGGAGGATCGAGATGGTAGCGCGCATCGGCGTCCTGCCAGTCGAGCGGGAGAGGCTCGGTGCCGCCACCGCGCTTCTGCGCCTGCGCGCGGTCGTGGGCGTTGGCGAGGAAGTGCTTCAGCGCCGCGAGCAGGAACGCCCGGAACCGGCCGCGCTCGGCGGCGAGGCCCTCCAGATAGTTCTTCTCCAAGAAGCGCGCGAAGAACCCCTGCACCAGATCCTCCGCGTCCTCCTTGGTCTTCCCCTGTCGGCGGACGTAGGCGTAGAGCGGATACCAGTAGGTCCGGCACAACTCGCCGAGAGCCTGGTCGGATTGCGGCGACGACTTGCGGCCCGCGGCGAGCACGACCGTCCAGCGCGTCGTGGCGAAGACATCGCGCGGTGGACTGGCTGTGGCGGATGAAGAGTCGGAGCTCACTCGGCTACGCGTGGTTCGTGGGAGAGTCGTACCGCAGCTCGATCGGGGGAATGGAAAGCTCTCGCCGTTGGACGAAGCAGAACATCCCAAGAACTCAACGCGGCCGGGGTGGAACGAGCCGCAACGTGACCACGCCGATGTCGATCGTGCCCGTCGCCGGTTCGGCGGGGACGGTGATCGTGATCGGCTCGGCCGTGGCCTCCGCCTTAAGGTGACCGTCCGCTTCCGTGGTCCAGTCGACGGTGGCCAAGAAATCCACGCGGTAGGTGCCCGGCTCGAGGTCTTCGGCATAGAGGGTGTCATCCGGCAGCACCGCCAGCTGGAACTGTTTCGCGGCCTTGATGAGCTTTTGCTGCTCGGGGCTTTTACGCCATCGCTCGAAGGCGACCGGGTCACCACCCACGCCGGCCGGCGGTCCGGGGATCGGCGTATGCGCGTGGCCCATGAACCGCCAATGCGGCGCCAGCTTCGGACCTGCCGGCCACACCAGACGTCCGGTGAGCCGGTGGCCGCTCACGCCGAGCGCGACCGTGGTCACTTCGCCCTGCCGCACTTCCACTTCGGTGCTGCGTCCGGGCGGCCAACTGACGTTGCCATTTCCGCGGTCGGTCCGCAGGAAGCGCGTCAGCTTCACCCGGCCCGGTGGCACGTGCTCGAAGCGAAAGCGTCCGTCGACGTCGGTCTCGGTCTTGAAGGCCCAGAAGTCGAACCTCAGGGGCCCGGCATGGTTCCCTTCCAGAGGCTCGAACGCAAGATCGCGTCCGACGACCGGCTGGTCGCCGGACGTCCACCGGCCTTCGATCCGTCCCCACGGTTGGAGTGCCCAGTGCGTCTGACCGGCGAGCTGCCCCGGCTTCGCCTCCGCGAATCCGCTGGCATGGACCGCGAAGACCCGATCCAACCGATGGTCCAACGGCAACCGGAAGCGCCCGTCATTGTAGGCCTGCACCCGGCGGCCATCTTGGAGATCGGCATCGCTGAACCTATCGCCGACCAACGTCGCGAACTCGCCGCTGCGGACCATCGCGACCTCCGCGCCGGTCGCGGGACGCCCATCGGGCGTCAGGATGGTGACGAATGTGTCCGCGGATCCGGCTGGTGGGTTCGTGGGCTCCGCCTTTTGCGCTGTCGCGAGCGCGTTCGCCTTCTCCACAGCGAACGCGCGCTGTCGCTCTGCCTGACGCGCGGCTCGGACTTCATTGAGGATCACGACGAAGGGAACTCCGACGACCAACACCACCGCCGCCCCGACCACGAGACGACTTCGGCGCTGTTCCTCGGTCGGTGCGGCGATGCCCGCCCTCCGCCGTACCCACCCCACGAAGAGCGCTGCCGCACCGCCCGACACGCCTCCGACCACGAGGCCGAGGAACAGGTTCAAGGGGACGTTGGGCCGCGAGGGGTGGAGAGGAGGTTGTGCGGAATCGATGACCTCGGCTTCGATCTGTGTCGTCGGCACAACCCCGGCACGCGCGGCGACCCCGCTTTTCTGCAGGCGCGTCTGGTCCACGAAAGCAGCCGCCACCGCGTTGGCCAACTCGGCCGCTTCGTCGGCGGATCCGCTCCAAGTGGTCACCTCAAAGATACCGGTGTTCCGGAACTGGCGCACCTCGACCACGGATCGGAGCAAGTCCCCGGCCTCGCGGAGCGAAAGTTGTCCGGTGGCTGACCGAGCGGCCCACTTCTCCCGCAGTTTCAGCCGATCGGCGGCTCGTTCCAGCACCGTGTGCGATCTGAGCAACTCGAAGGCGGTGGCGAAGTACAACAGATCCGGCCTCAGGAGATGAGCGTCGCCGGCCTTATCCACCTGCGTGTCGACCTTCACCCGAGCTGTCGCCCCGAACCATTGGGGAAGCGTGGCCGTGACGAACGCCGTCGTGACCACCACCAGCAGCCACACCACGAAGCCGGCCAGCGCCGGCGTGATCACATGCCACCCACTTGGGATCGCGCGTCCGGTCGTCTTCAGGGGTTCTTCGCGATGGACGGGCGATGATGCGGCGGTCGCAGGGCCAGGGCTGTTCGTGACCGTCTCCACGCCGGACCTCACCTCGCTCGCGTGCTGGTAACGGCGCGCGGGATCGTTCTCCAGCGCGCGGAGCACGATGTCGTCGAGCCGCACGTCCACCTGCACCTTGCGGGAGGGCGGCAGGAATTTCCCCAGCGGCAGATCACCGGTGAGCAGCTCGTAGAAGACGACGCCCAACGAATAGATGTCCGCCCGATGATCGACCGACAGCGGACGCTCGACCTGTTCCGGCGCCATGTAGTGCGGCGTGCCCATCACCTGGCCGTCGACCGTGAGCCGATGGCTCTCCGGATCCTGCCCGGTGAGCTTCGCGAGGCCGAAGTCGGCGATCTTCACCCGGCCCTTGCGGTCCACGAGCACGTTCTCCGGCTTGATGTCGCGATGGACCACGCCTTCATCGTGGGCGTACTGGAGCGCGTCGCAGATCTGCGGGATGATCTGCAGCGCCTCGCGCGGCGAAAGCCGGCCGGCCTGCCCGAGCTGGCGGAGGTTCGCGCCGTCGACGAACTCCATGATAAAGTAGTGCAGCCCGCCGACCTGGCCGAACTCGTGGACGCCCACGATGTTCGGGTGACTGAGACGCGCCAACGCGCGGGCCTCGCGGTTGAAGCGCTCCTCGGAGAGCGCGCCGCCGGGACCGTCCGCCGGCAGCACCTTCAGCGCGACCCAGCGGTCGAGCGACGGTTGCCGGGCCTTGTAGACGGCACCCATGCCGCCCGTCCCGACCATGGCCACGACCTCCAACCGGGGGAACAGCGCGGCGATCCGCTCCAGCGGCGGCGCCTCGAACCGGCCTGGCTTCTCCGGGCCGCCGGCATCGGTCGGGAAGCCTTGGGCCAGCAGGCAGGCCGGGCAGAGGCCGGCCAACGCGCCCGAGGGCAACGGACCCCCGCAGTCGGGGCATGGATTCGCTTCTTTCAAGGTCGTGCTCATCGGTTTGTAGTCATCCACTACCCACCTCAGAAGCATTTTTCCGGAAGTGTTACCCGAAATCCTCCGTGCCTTGCTTTCAGGCAGCCCAAGCACGAGCCGGAGCTGGAAATGCCTTGGCCCGGTCGCCGCCGAACCTATCGTCCCGAGCATGGATCTATCGCGTTGGTGCGGCTTTGCGGTCTCGCTTTGGGCCGGCGTTTCCGTGCTGGCCGCGGCGACCACCAACGCGCCTCCGGACGACGCGCCGTCGGTCGTGCCCGGGCATTCGCTGCATGGAGAAGCCTTCAACGAGGGACCGAGACAACCGGCCTATCTCATGAAGGGGATGCCCGACATCCGCTTCCCGGTCACCACGACCAACGAGCTGGCGCAGAAGTTCTTCACCCAAGGCGTCGGGCAGCTGCACGGGTTCTGGTATCTCGAGGCCGAACGTTCGTTCCGTCAGGCCGCGGTCCACGACACCAACTGCGCGATGGCCTATTGGGGATCGGCGATGGCGAACATCGACGACGCCGCACGATCCGCCGGTTTCATCAAGGAGGCGGTCGAGCGCAAGGCATCGGTCAGCCATCGCGAACAGCTCTGGATCGAGGCGCTGGCCGAGTTCCGGAAGGATCCGAAGAAGGACGAGAAGGAACGTCATCGCGACCTGACGCGCGCCTTGGAGAACATCGTCTACGAGTTCCCGGACGACATCGAGGCCAAGGCGTTCCTCGCGGTCCACATCTGGCAAAGCGCGGGCAAAGGTCTGCCCATCTCCAGCGCGCAGGCGATCGAATCGCTGCTGAAGGAGATCTTCGCCGCGCAGCCGATGCACCCGGCGCACCACTACCGCATCCATCTCTGGGACGGCGAGAACGACCCCGCGGCCGTCCGCGCCCTCCCCTCGGCGGCGCGCGCCGGGCAGAGCGGTCCGGGCATCGCGCACCTGTGGCACATGCCCGGGCACACCTTCAACAAGCTCAAACGCTACGAGGACATGGCGTGGCAGCAGGAGGCCAGCGTGCGGGTGGACAACGCGCAGATCATGCGCGACCGGCTGCTGCCCGACCAGATCCACAACTACGCGCACAACAGCGAATGGCTCGCGCAGACCCTCAACTACGTCGGGCGCGTCCGCGACGCCGTCGCGCTCACGCTCAACATGATCGAGATGCCCCGGCATCCGAAGCTGAACGCGCTCGACCTGAAAGAGGACGGGACGCCCTACGCCTCGGACGGCAACACCGCGAGCCATGGACGGCTCCGTCTGATGGAGACGCTGCTCCGCTACGAGCTGTGGGACGATGCGATCGCGCTCGGGGCGAGTTTCTACCTCGAGCCGACCGGGATCGGCATCGAGCAGGCGCGGCGCGCCCGGTTGCTCGGCGTGGCCCGGTTCGCCCGGACCAACCTGGTCGAAGGTCGCGCCCAGATCGCCGCGCTGGAGGCCGCCGCCAAGGTGGTCCGGACCGCCCGTGCCGCATCGGTGGATGCCGCCGAGACCAAGGCCAGGACCGACAAGAAGAGCGACGAGGAGACCAAGAAGGCGATGACCGCCGCCTTGGAGAGCCACGCCGAGGACCTCAAGCGCCTCGACGAATGGACCGCGGAACTGCGCGTCCTGGAATCGTTGGCCGAAGGCAAGACCGACGGGCTCACCAACCAGCTCGCCGGGCTCAAGAGCGTCTCGAAGGAACGGTTGTCGCTCGTCTGGCTCGCCCTGGGCCAGAACGACCAGGCGGAGAAGCTCGCGAAGGAAGCCGTCGAAGGCGGGACCAACCAGGTCCAGCTGCTCGCGAACCACGCCGATGTGCTCTGGCGGTGCGGCAAGACCAACGAGGCGAAGGAAGCGTTCGCCAAGCTACGGGAGCGGTCGGCGTACGTGGATCTGGACATGCCGGTGTTCCGACGCCTCGCACCGCTCGCCGCGGAGTCGAAGCTGCCGGATGACTGGCGTGTCGCGGCGGTGAAGCGGGACGACACGGGCGACCGTCCGGACCTGGCCGCTCTCGGGCCTTTCCGCTGGGCGCCGGTCGCAGCGCCGGACTTCACGCTGCCGACCGCGGACGGCAAGACCGTCTCGCTCCGCGACTACCGTGGCCGCCCCGTGCTCGTGGTGTTCTATCTCGGACACGGATGCCTGCATTGCCTCGAACAACTCAACGCGCTCGCCCCGGCGGTCGCGGATTTCAAGGCGGCCGGCGTCGAGCTGTTGGCGGTCAGCGCGGATTCCGTCGCGGCATTGGGCAAGACCCAGGCCCAGGCGAAGGCCGCGGGCGGCTTCCCGTTCCCTTTGGTGGCCGACGCGTCCCGCGAGGTCTTCCGCCGCTATCGTGCCTATGACGGCTTCGAGGAGGTCCCGCTGC
Source organism: Verrucomicrobiota bacterium (assembly GCA_947454005.1). Lineage (GTDB taxonomy): Bacteria > Verrucomicrobiota > Verrucomicrobiia > Limisphaerales > UBA9464 > CAIVQB01. Next base: position 3,402 of record CANGMH010000010.1, on the reverse strand, counting down.
ACGGGCTCTTCCTGGTCGACGGCGACGGCCTGGTCCGCTGGCAGGACATCGGCCACGAACCGTTCAAGGAGGTGAAGTTCCTGGTCGCGGAAGCGAAGCGGCAGTTGTTCCAGATCGGCGACAAGGCGAAGCTGCCCAGACGCCTGACGGCCTCGGCCACGCCGTGATCGAGGCCGTTGCCGAGCGGCCGCGGCCGCGGTTCAGGGCTTGCCGTAGAGCTTCCGCAGCACGGGGCCGTTGTAGCTTCGGAGATAGCCGTCGGCGTCGCGGATCTTGAGCGATTGCTTCACGAGCTCGACGACGACGCCGGCGAACTCGCCGATCTCGACGTGCTGCCCGTAGGCGCACTTCGGGAAGTCCTCGCGGTCGATGTACTCGGTGATCGGCTTCGCGGGCTGGGTGAAATCGGGTTCGGCGATGAACACCCGCGCCACGACCTCGGCCGGCGCTTCGTCCACGACCTCGGTGGCACGGGGTTGGCGGACCGGCTTGGGGCGCTCGTAGGACTCCGCGGTCGGCGGTGCGACCGGTTCGGCCGGCGGACGCTCGGTGGTGCCGTACAGCTTGCGCAAGGCCTGCGCGTTGAAGCTCTGGATCGGGCCTTCCGGCGGCTTCACCTTGAGCGATTGGTTCACGATCTGGACGACCACGCCGACTCGGCCCCCGATGTCCACGGTCTCGCCGAGCACGCAGCGCGGGAAATCTTCGCGGCCGACGAAATCTCGGATCGACCGGGGGGACGGGGCGGTGTCGGTCGGGGTGACGTCCTGGCGGTCGGCCGCGGGCAGCGGCGTCTCGGAGGAATGATCGGGGCTGACAGGCGACGGATTCAGTCGGCCAACCTCGCCGTCTTTCGGCGACATAGCGAACGGAATCCTCTGGAGAATCGGCAATGGCGAACGCGGTCCCCCGCCTTCGCCGGCGCGCCGGTCAATCCACCGTGTCCATCTGCGGCGCGTCGCTGCGGCTGCCGCAGGTGCGCGCTTGGTTCGCCGGGTTCGGCCGCAGCATCCGCTTCTGCCGCTCCCGGTCGCCGGCGTTGCGGACCACGGGGATGGGCTTGCCGGTGTTGATGTCGAGGCCGGTCACGTACATCGCCGCGGAGCCGGTCATCGGCAGCGGGATGAAATCCTGGACCTGCTGCAGGTTCCACTTCTCCTCCTTCAGGAACTGCTCGACCGCGCCCATCTCCTTCTCCGTGCAACCCGGGAAGCTGGAGATGAAGTACGGCACCAGATACTGCTCCTTGCCGGCGTCCTCGCTCAGCTCGAAGAACTTCTCCATGAACGCCGGGAAATCGCCCGCCGGCTTGCGCATGCGGCGCAGCACGTCCGGATGCATGTGCTCCGGGGCGACCTTCATGTGGCCGGACACGTGGTTCTGCACGAGCTCCTTCATGTACTCCGGCGTGCGCAGCGCGACGTCCATGCGGATGCCGGATTGCACGAAGACGTGCTTCACGCCCGGCTGCGACCGCGAGCCGCGGAGCAGGTCGATGCCGGCCTTCTCGTCGATGCTGAAGACCGGGCAGATGGTCGGCCAGAGACAGCTCGGCCGATGGCATTTCTTGCACTCCTCGGCATGACCGTTCTTGGCGCCGTAGAGGTTCGCCGTCGGGCCGCCAAGATCGGACACCGTGCCCCGGAAGGTGTCGGATTCCGTGAGCTTGCGGATCTCCTTCATCACCGAATCCACGCTGCGGCTGGAGAGGAACTTGCCTTGGTGGAAGCCCAATCCGCAGAAGGTGCAGCCGCCCGGGCAGCCGCGCGACACGATGATCGAGTCCTTGATGGTCGCGAAGCCAGGCACCGGCTCGGTGTAGCTCGGATGCGACAGCCGCACGAAGGGCAGCTCGTAGAGCGCATCGAGGTCCGGACCGTCCACCGGGAACGCCGGCGGCTCCTGCAGCAGCGCGCGGTTGCCGTGCATCTGCACCAGGCGCCTGCCGCTGTAGGGCGTCTGCTGTGCCTCCACGACCTTGGTCAGCCGCATCAGATGCGACTTGTCGGCCTGGAGCTCTTCCCACGAAGGCAGCATGATGCAGTCGCTGAAGTCGGCCGCCGCCGTGGCCTTGCTGCCGAGGAACAACGCCGTGCCGCGGATGCCGCTGAAGTCTTTGTTCCCGGCCTGCAGCCGCTTCACGATCTCCCGCGCCGCGAGCTCGCCCATGCCGTACACCAGCACGTCGGCCTTGGCGTCGGCCATGATCGAGGGCTTGAGCTTGTCTTCCCAGTAATCGTAGTGCGCCACGCGGCGCATCGACGCTTCCATGCCGCCCAGCACCACCGGCACGCCGGGGAACGCGCGCCGGCTCATCTGGGTGTAGACCACCGCGGCGTGGTTGGGCCGTTTCCCCGGGACGCCGCCGGCGCTGTACACGTCGTCCTTCCGCTTGTGGCGGGCGGCAGTGTAGTTCGACAGCATGGAATCCAGGTTGCCCGCGGTGACGCCGACGAAGAGCCGCGGCGTGCCCATCACCTGGATCGATTCCGCCCGGGTCCAATCCGGTTGGGCGATGATGCCCACGCGCAATCCTAGGGCCTCCAGCACCCGCCCGATCATCGCCGCGCCGAACGACGGATGATCGACGTACGCGTCGCCGGTGATGATGAGCACGTCGAGCTCGTCCCAGCCGCGGGCATCCATCTCGGCGCGCGACATGGGGAGGAACGCGGACGGAGCCGGAGTCGGTCTGGGCTTCGGCTTCGCGGAGAACTTGATGGGGACGGCGGCCATGTACGCCGCGTAGGGAACCCCATCGTGGGCCGTTGCGCAAACGGAAGCGGACGAATCCGATCTTGTTCGGGCGTCTAGGAGGCAACTCTTCAAGCTGGGACGACAATGCAACCCGCGCCGTTACTGCGGTTTGATTTCGCGCCCGGATCCGTCACGCCCAGCGAAGATTGCCACTGCGGAACTCCGAATATGCTTCCGGAATCCAAATTCCTCCATTGACACCATACGACATGTCCTCATCGTCATCGGCAAACACCTGAGCATCGGTAAGGCCACCTCCTCACCACAGCTCTTCGACATGCAACCTCTCCAGCCGAAAAAGACCTGCCGATGGGCCTGCATGGGATGCGGGAACCACAGGATTCCACCTCGCACGCTCCACCGAGGGTCGGACCTCGCTGCGGCCTGATTTGCGATGAACCCGGATCGCAAGATTTCTTAGAACTCCACAACGCAAGGCTGATCCAACAAAACCGATATGAAACACAACGAACCGTCGATCATTCCAATAGCGCGCACCAAAAAATATATCCTCGCTCTGCTGTTGACTTGTGGCGCAGCGAGCAGTCAATGCCACGGAATGCCCCCCGCCGTCGCAGCTTTGGTGATAAGTGCGATAGGACTCGGGGCGGATCTATTTCTCAAAACCGGCGATGCAATATTCGG
>CANGMH010000009.1 GCA_947454005.1 Verrucomicrobiota bacterium | reverse complement strand
TCCCCTCCAAAGCGGCAGAGGACTGCCGCACTCCAGGACCTCGCGGAGCACGGACGCCGCTGCCCTACGGGTCCGTCCGGCAATCCGCTGATCTCTTGGTTTCATGGGCTCGCGGAAAATGCTCCGCCGGCCGGGACGCTACTGCCGCGCCCCACGACCGCGGTAGTGACAAATGTCACCTCCGCACTAGTGACATTCCTCCTGAGAATCCGCGAGGAACGTCACTACCGAAAGTCTCGGCCGATAGGGCAAGATTTCTGAAAGGCCCGCGCGCCGCGGCCGGTTATGGGAACAGGTCGCCGGTTGGTACCGCGCCCCCCCGCCGGACCGGATCTGGTCGTGGGCCTCAGGATTTGCCACAACACCACCTCAAACCCGCCTGCCCTATGAAAACCCTCCCGCATTCCCACCACCCCGCTCATCTGCCTCACCGGGCGGATCAGAAGCGCACGCTCCGTCAAGCCTGGTCCGTCGCCCACCGGACCACTCTTCTGGCCATCACCCTGGTTCATGGGCCGGCTGCCTTGGCGCAATCGTCCTTCGCGTTGGGCCCGTTGGAGCTGGACCTCAAGACCGATATCCCAAACCATAGCTATCTTGACCCAGATTATGTCTTTGGTGAGTCGAGCACACCCACCGGAGCTTCGGCGTCCGCTCACTATCCGGGCGGCACTTCATCTGCCACCGGTAACTACGTGCCGGGGCACGTTCAGGTCTCGGTCACCGGTGCTGGTGCTGGGAATTTTGCCGGGAGCTTTGCGCGCGCAACGGTCATAGAAAATCTGATTCTTTCCAGCCCGACTCTGGCCGATGGGACCTACTGTCGGATGAGATATTCCTTCTTCGTCTCCCCGGGCGACATCAACGCTCAGGCCTCGGGCGACGGAACTGGAGGAGCATTCGTGGAGTTCCTGCTGGGCAGCCATAATGGCGTCGTTTCGTCAACGGATGGCGGCGGCTTTTTCTCTAAGGTCGCGAACGCTGGTGGCCCGGTCTGGTCGGATTCTGACCATGACAACTACCCATCGAATGGCGTTATCAGCTATGAGACATTTGCGCCCATTGGCGGATCGTTCAGCATTAGTTTCAATCTCTGGACCCAAGGATCTGCGGGCGGCGGGAACAACACCGGCTCGGGTTCTTATTCGACTTCCGCCAACGCCTATTGGAACGGCGTGTTGGAACTGACGACTTGGGATGGAGTGCCCGTGTCGGACTTCACGCTGCTCAATGATACCGGGGTTGATTTTGCCAATTCCTTCGCCCCCGTCCCAGAGCCCGAGCACTACGCCGCCTTCTCCGGGGCCAGCCTGCTCGCCTTCGCACTCTGGCGGCGGGGTCAGAAGCGGGCCTGAACGGTCGCCATCGACGCCCGGCCCAGGGTACCGAAAAGTGGCCGCCGGGGAGATGACTCTATCTCTTCGGCGGCTTCTGTGTCTCCGCACCCAACGGGCAAACCGCCGCTTGAGATCGCTGCGTCCTCGTGCCGACCGCTTGCTCATCGACCCTCGACGAGCTTTGTTTGGTCCGCCGGGCCGGCCTTTTCCTCCGTCGCCCGGCGTGAATCCGATTCCCCCGATGCGAACTGTTCCCTTCCTCCCGTTGATCCTCGCCATCGTCGCCGCTGTCGTCGGCTGCGCGCACAAGCCGGATCCGGCTCCCGTCGGCCCGGCGCCTTGGATCGCTTGGCGGAGCAACCGGCTCGTCTCCGTCGCCGGCACGAACGGTTGGACCACGCTCGCGGGCCTGCATTGGCTGCGCGAAGGCCCGAACACCATCGGCACCGCCGACGCCAGCCCGATCGCGCTCCCGCCGGGCAGCGCCCCCGCCGTCGCGGGTGTCGTCACGCGGACCGGCATGCTTGCACGCTTCAAGGCGGCCCGGGGCGTCGAGGCCACCGTCGACGGCGCCGAAGTCACGGAGGCCGCGCTCCGGTCCGATGCCGGCAACGCGAAGCCCTCGGTCCTGCGCATCGAAGACCTGAGCATCACCGTGATCCAGCGCGGCGAACGTCTCGGGCTCCGCGTGCGCGACCCCAAGGCGCCGACCCGGCTGAACTTCCGTGGATTGGACTACTACGACCACGACCCGCGCTGGCGCATCGAAGGCCGCTTCGAAGCCTCCGCCCAAGGACGCACCATCGCCATCGTCGACGTCACCAGCGCGGTGAACCAGGAGCGTTCGCCCGGCTCGGTCGTGTTCACGCTCGGCGGCCAGGAACATCGCCTCGAAGCGCTCTCCGACGAGGAGACGCACGACCTCTTCATCCTCTTCCGCGACGCGACCGCCGGCGAGACGACCTACGGCGCCGGTCGCTTCCTCCACGTCGCCCTGCCGGGCGCGGACGGCCGCGTCGTCATCGATTTCAACTACGCCTACAATCCGCCCTGCGCCTTCACCGGTTTCGCGACCTGCCCGATCCCGCCGCGGCAGAACTGGCTCCCGTTCCCGGTCGAAGCCGGCGAGTTGAGGTACCGCGGCGACCACCCGTGACCTGCGCCCCGTGAAATCTTGGAGCATCCACCTTATATCATGCCTCGTATTGCTCGCTCTGACGGCTTGCAGACCGCACGGCCGGGGCAATGCGGCTCCAGTGCTTCTTTTCAACGGAACCGGGACCTCACCCAATGACGTCAAGGCGATCGAGGCCATCCTGAAGGACAGCCGGATCGACTATTCCACAGTGGACTCCCCACGGTTGAACCGGATGAGCGGACCGGAGCTCATGGCCCATCGCCTGTTGATCGTTCCCGGCGGCAACTACATCACCATGGGCAAGAGCCTGACGCCGGGCACCGCCTCGAACATCCGCGATGCCGTGCAGGGCGGTCTGAACTATCTCGGGATCTGCGCGGGAGGACTGTTGGCGGGAGCCGGTCCCCACAACCATCTGGACCTGACCTCGGGCGTGCGGTTCGGTTTCTACGCGGTGGTGAACCAAGGCATCCACAAGACCGCCGTGGCGATCACCGGGGTCGGCTCCCCCGCCTTGGAGCATTACTGGGAGGACGGCCCGCAGTTCAGCGGCTGGGGCGCGGTGGTCGGGAAGTATCCCGATGGGACTCCCGCCGTCGTCGAGGGCGCGTCCGGCAAGGGATGGGTGGTCCTCAGCGGCGTGCATCCCGAGGCGCCGGAGAGTTGGCGACGCGGCATGACCTTCACCACGCCCGCGAGCGCCGACAACGCCTACGCCCGGACGCTCATCGAATCGGCTTTGTCCCGGACATCGCTGCCCCATTTCTGAGGAAGGGGTGCGGGCCGGCAAAGGGGCGTCGACGTCGAAAGCCGGAGGCTTGCCAGCCATTAGCCGGGGGGTGAGCGACAGCGACACCCCCGGTGATCGGTGAGGAGACGAGCACCCTGGAAGGGTGCCAGACCACGACCCGGTTGACGAATCTGCGACCCCTGCCGGGGTCGTCGCGCTGGCCCACTGGATCCGGGGGTGTCGTCGCTGTGCTCCTCGACCCCCGGCTAATGGCTGACATCGCTCCGCGATGTTCTTGGCGGATGGAGAGGCCGCAAGAAGCGACGCTGCGCCCTATGGACGGTCCACCCAAGCACAACAGGGTGCGGCCGGATGTGGCGGGCATATGTAGCGCAGCAACGGTGTCGCCGGCAGGTAGCCGGCGGAGGCCGCGGTGATCCGTTCGCCCTGGAAACCTCAACGCCGAGCCGGTTGCTGGAGCGTGATGCAGCCGACGGCGCTACCTCTCCGGTCGGGTCCGCCGCGTCCGATTGCATCCGTTTGTGAGGGGCACGGTTCCGAAGTGTCCGCCTTCGACCTGGTCCCGCTACCCGAGCGTGATCAGGAGCGTCCCGATGCCCATCAAACCGCAACAGGCCAGACGAGGGCCGAGCCTCTGTTCCCCTAGCCACAGCGCGCCGAGCAGGACCTGTAGGACCATGCCGAGCTGGAAGAACGCGAACGAGTAGGCGAGCAAGGTGGTGCGGAAGATCTCCACCGAGGCCCACAACATCACGAAGAAGATCGTCGCGTGCAGCGGCAGCCATCCGCGGGCGACCACGGGGGGCGGCTCCGGCCTCCGGACCATTGACGCACTCCGTGCCCGCCAAGCGGCGACCGCGAGCACGGGCAATCCGCAGCCGATCCACATCGCCAAGGTGAGCGAGACCGGTCCGGCGAGCGCCGCCCGCTTGAGGAAGACCGAGGCGAGCACGGAGAGCGACAGCCCCGTCAACCGCCACCCGAGCGTCCGCCAGGCCGCGGCGGTCCATCGGGCATCGCCGTCGGGGTTGTCGCGCAACAGGAACGTCGCGCCGGCCACGGTGACCGCCACGCCGGCGCCGCCGAACGGCGAGACCTGTTCACCGAGGAAGAGCGCCCCGAACGCGAGAGCCAGGACCGGTCGGAATCCGTTCAGCGGACCGAAGACGGACAGATCGGTCGTCCGCAACGCGGAGACGGTCGCAAGATTCCCCAAGGCATCGATGACGCCGGCCAAGGCGGCGTCCCGCCAGAAGCCGGGACCGCAGGACAGAGAGGGCGATGCGACCACCGCGACGAGAGCGAGCGGGAGCATCCACGCATGGGTGCCGGCCCACACCACCGGGCCCGGGACGTGGAGCTGGGTGAGCCGCTTCTGCAGTCCGCTGGCCGAGACGCTCAGGACCACCCGGCCGAGCAACAGCAGGAGCATCGACACCGCGCTGCGATACGCGCCGGGAACGGGCGCGTCGAGGATTTCGCTCGGGAGGAACGGGCCGGAGGTCGGGCGTCGCGCCGCGAGCCATGGCCCACGGACAACGGACGCCTGCCTGATCGTTGCCCAGAGGGCGGGCCGCGGACTTGCGTCCGCGGCCCCGGGATGCCGTTCAGGCCTCCAGTTTCGTCCAGGTGGAGTTGGCCTTGGAGGACTTCACCACGGCCTCGATGAAGGCCATGCCGCGGACGCCGTCGGCGATCTTCGGGAAATCGAGCGCGGGGTCGTCCTTGGCCAGTTTGCGGCCTTCGTTCCGGGCGCGGATGGCGGCGGCGAAGTTCTTGTAGATGTTGGCGAAGGCCTCGAGGTAGCCCTCCGGATGGGCCGGCGGTGTGCGGCCGGCGGCCTTGGCGGCGGCGCCGAGGTAGCCGTTGGCGGTGCGATAGACCTGCATCGGCTGGTCGGGCCATTTCACCAGCATCGTGTTCGGTTCGCGCTGGTGCCATTCGAGGCCGCCGAGCTCGCCGTAGACGCGCAGGCTGAGGTTGTTCTCCTCGCCGACGGAGATCTGCGAGGCATGGAGGACGCCCTTGGCGCCGCCTTTGAACCGGAGCAGCACGTTGCCGTCGTCGTCGAGCTTGCGGCCCTTGACGAAAGCGGTGATGTCGGCGGCCAGCTCGCTGATCTGCAGGCCGGTGACGTACTCGGCGAGGTTCTCGGCGTGGGTGCCGATGTCGCCGATGCAACCGGCGGCGCCGCTGCGCTTCGGGTCGGTGCGCCAGGCCGCCTGCTTCTGGCCGCTGGCCTCGATGCGGGTGGCCAGCCAGCCCTGCGGGTACTCGACCACGACCTTGCGGATCTTGCCGAGCTTGCCGCTGTGGACGAGGTCGCGCGCCTCCTTGATGAGCGGGTAGCCGGTGTAGTTGTGGGTGAGGCCGTAGAGCAGGCCGGACTTCTTGACGATGGCGGCGAGCTCCTTGGCCTCGGCCAGGTCGAAGGTCGCGGGCTTGTCGCTGAGCACGTGGAAGCCGGCTTCCAGCGCGGCCTTGGCGGCGGGGAAATGGACGTGGTTCGGCGTGACGATGGCGACGAAATCGATGCGCTGGTCCGCGGGCAGCGCGGCCTCCTTGGCGACGAGCTCCTGGTAGCTGCCGTAGACACGGTCGGGCGCGAGGAAGAGGTCGGCACCGGAGGCCTTGGATTTCTCCGGATCGGCGGAGAAGGCGCCGGCGACGAGCTCGATCTGGCCATCGATGTTCGCGGCGATGCGGTGGACCGCGCCGATGAAGGCGCCGCGGCCGCCGCCGACCATGCCGTAACGGATTTTTCTGCTCATAGGATCAGGTTGCGTGGAAACGTTGTGTTGTGCGCGGAGACGCCGGCCTTATTATCCGGCCACGTTTTTCGGGTCAACGCGGCGCTGGCCGTGTCCGCGGATTTTTCGCCGCGCCCGCCCGCAGGACGGCTTTTTCCACGCCATCGCCATGCTTGTCCATGTCCTGAAGTCGAAGCTCCACCGGGCCGCCGTCACCGCGGCCAGCGTGGATTACGAAGGCAGCCTCACCATCTCCGAGGACCTCATCGAACGCGCCGGGTTCGTGCCCTACGAACGCATCCTGTGCAGCAACATGGCCAACGGCGCGCGTTGGGAGACCTACGTGATCAAGGGTCCGCGCGGCACCGGCGCCATCGAGCTCAACGGCGCCGTCGCCCACCTCGGCAAACCGGGCGACCGGCTCACCATCATGGCCTTCACCGAGATCGAGCAGCACCAGGCCGCCGGATGGCAGCCCAAGGTGCTCGTGCTCGGGTCGTCGAACGAGGTCCTCAACGAACGGGGGATCTGACGCCATGCCCACCTTCACCACCGCCCAGATCGCCGAGAAGCTCGGCGCGCAGGTCGTCGGCGACGCGGCGCTCGTGCTGCACGGGTTCGCCCCGGCCGATTCCGCCAAGCCCGGCGAGCTGACCTTCGCCGAGAACGAGACGTACTTCGCCCGGGCCGACCAGAGCGCGGCCTCCGCGGTGCTGGTCGCCGGCGATTTCAAGTCGGCCAGCGGCAAGACGCTGCTCCGCGTGGCCAACGCCCGCATCGGCTTCGCGCAGGTGCTGCCGCTGTTCTTCCCCGAACCGGCCTTCGCGCCGGGCATCCATCCGACCGCCGTGGTCGCCGCGTCCGCCCAGGTCGATCCGACCGCGCACATCGGCCCGCACTGCGTGGTGGGCGAGCGCGTGCGCATCGGCGCGGATTGCGTGCTCCAGGCCCGCGATTTCGTGGGCGACGACTGCGTGCTCGGCGAGGGATGCCGCTTGTTCCCGTCGGTCACGCTCTACACGCGGTCCACGCTCGGGAAGCGCGTCCGCATCCACGCCGGCACGGTCGTGGGCGCCGACGGCTTCGGCTATGTGTTCGACGCCGGGGCGCACCGCAAGGTCCCGCAGGTCGGCCAGGTGGTGCTGCACGACGACGTGGAGCTGGGCGCGAACGTGACCATCGACCGCGCGGCGCTCGGCGCGACCGTCATCGGCAAGGGCACCAAGATCGACAACCTCGTGCAGATCGCCCACAACGTGGCCATCGGCGAGCACTGCATCGTGGTGGCGCAGGTCGGCATCGCCGGCAGCACCAAGATCGGCAACTACGTGACCATCGCCGGCCAGGTCGGCATCGCCGGTCACCTGCGCATCGGCGACAAGGTCACCATCGCGGCGCAATCCGGCGTGATGAACCACGTGCCCGAGGGCCAGAAGTGGCTCGGGTCCCCGGCGCAGCCGGACCGCGTGATGAAGCGCCAGTTCATCGCCGTGGAACGCCTTCCGGACCTGTTCCGTCGCGTGCAGGACCTGGAACGGCTGAGCCGGACGTCGACCGCGGGCCGTTGACCGGCCGGACCGGGACCCGGCCATCTTGGCACGGGATCCGCGAAGCTCGCCGGTCCGCGGTCGGTCGACCAAGGACCCGGCGCGCAGACATCATGAGAACCTCTTCCCTCCGCTGGACGGTCGTCCTCGCGGCCCTGCTGGGGTCGCTCTTGACGGCCGCGAGGGCCGATCTGCCGGCGATCAAAACGGTGTTCCTCATCATATTCGAGAACCACGACTGGATCGACATCCGCGAGACCAACCATTGCCCGTACATCAACCAGGAGGTGCTCCCGCGGGCCGCGTTCGCGGAGAACTACTCCAACCCGCCCGGTCTCCATCCGAGCGAGCCAAACTACATCTGGCTCGTGGCCGGGACCAATTTCGGGATCAAGACCGACAAACCGCCTTCGGTGAACGAGGTCGACTCCGATGACCACCTGGCCTTCCAGCTCGACCGCGCCGGGATCCCGTGGCGCGCCTACCAGGAGGACATCTCCGGCAAGGACATCCCGAAGGTCGACAAGGGGAACTACGCGGTGCGGCACGATCCGTTCATGTTCTTCAAGGGCATCAACACCGACCTGCCCTATTGCACCAACCACATCCGGCCGTTCACCGAGCTCGCCGGCGACCTCGCATCCGACCGCGTCGGGCGCTTCAACTTCATCACGCCCAACCTGACCAACGACATGCACAACCTGGCGACGGGGTCCAAGAGCACCCGCGTCCAGGGCGACCGGTGGCTGCGCTCGATGTTGCCGGGGATCCTCGCGTCCGACGCCTACCAGGACCGCGGGGCCGTCTTCATCGTGTGGGACGAAGGCGATGAAGGCGCGAAGGACGAGCCCGTGCACGACGGACCGATCGGCATGATCGTGCTGTCGCCGCTCGGCAAAGGCGGTGGATACCACAACTCGGTCCGCTACAACCACAGCTCCACGCTGCGCACGTTCCAGGAGATCTTCGGTGTGCGGCCTTTCCTGGGCGACGGGGCGGAAGCGACCGATCTGGCGGACCTCTTCCAGCCCGCTCCCGCTCCGCGGATCTCGGTGCGCAGCGGACCCGGCGCCGGAGAACCGATCCTCAGCGTCGTCGCCGGCGAACCCGGCCGCATCTACCGGCTCGAGGTCTCCGAGGACCTGGCGCTGTGGACCGATACCGGCCAAGACGTCGCGGCCGGGCGGGATCTGGACATCCCCGCTTCGCCGGCCGCGACCCGCTACTTCCGTCTGCTCGCCCGTTGAGGCGGATCAGCGGACGCGCTTGGCCCGGTAGAACCGCGGGCCGTCGGTCGCCGACGCCTCGTCGCGGATGAAGGCCGCGCCCGTTCCGTTCACGAACGAGCCGCCGGACCTCCACGTCCGCAGGTCGGTGCTCGTCTCCAGTTCGTAGGCCGAGGCGTCGCTGAACGCGTCGTCCTCGACCACGACCTGCATCACGCCGTCGCCGTTGTCGCCGATATGCGAGAGCCGCGGACCGACGGGGAACTTCACCGCCGCCGCCGTCCCGACCTTGGCGCTGACGCCGTCGAACGAGACCGTGCCTTCCGGCGCCGCCGCGACCGCTGTCGTCCCGATGCGATAAGTCAACGTGCGCGGCTGTCCGTCGACGAACGGTCCCCAGCGGACCACGCCGGACTCGGCGTCATAGGTCCCGCCGTCGCTGATGGCGGACGGCTCGGCACCGACCCGTTCCTCGGCGGCGTAGGCATCGACACCGGGCGGCAACAGCACCCGCAACGACACCACCGAGGCGTCGACCGACCGGAGCGCCACACCGCGGAAACTGGGTCCGAGCCGACCGGCGCCGGCCGGCTTCGCGCCCGGCACCAGCAACGGAGCGCTGATCCAACAGAGCGGCGCCGGGCCCGCGCCCGGATCGAAGCGATAATGCTCGCCGCCGCGCCACAAGGCTCCGGCACGGGTGACGTGGTCCATGGGGATCGCTCCGGACACACCGGGCCAAGCTTTCCCGGCCTTCCACGCGGCGCCATAGGTCGTGAGCTCGGACGCGGTGATGACGTTGTCGGCCGGCGCGATGTCCGCGGGATGGCGGATGTCGCCGTGGATCACCGTGGCACCGCCGGTCTCGGAGACGGCCCCGTCGGCGACGACGCTGCCGGAGAACGTCGCGCTCTCGGTAGCCACGGCGTCGGTCACGACGATGTAGGTGAGCGTGCGCGGCTTGTCGTCGAAGTACGGCCCGAACTTCACCGCACCGGTGGCGGCATCGTACACGCCGCCGTTGCTCACCGCGGAGACGATCCAGCGCGGCGGGGCCGGGACCGGCTGGGCACCGCCGCGGGGCATGAACGGCGGATGGTCCTCGACGACATAGTTCCGCACGCCGGCGGCAGGCTTCACGGTGATGCTCACGGTGAACTTGGAGTTGTACGGCAGGACCGCGGGAAGCACGCGTTCCGCGACGATGCGCGGCGCGGCGACGGCGACCACGACCGGCTTGGACGCGACCTCGCGGCCGTTGGAATCCTTGGCCTTGGCGACGAGCGTGTGCTTGCCGACCGCGGCACCGGTCCAGGTGAAGCTGTGCGGGATCGTCGCGCCCGGCGCGAACTTGCAGGTCGGGCAGCTGAAGTCCGAGCCGCCGATGAGCCGCCCGTCCGCGTAGAAATCGACGTGGTAGATCAGACCGCCCGGATCCACCGCCTCGACCGCGAGCCCGATCGGTGTCCCGGCGGCGAAGGAATCGCCGTCCGCCGGCTTCACCCAGGTGAGGGTGGCCGGTGTCGGCGGCGCCGTGGAGAGCACCTTCACCGGAGCGGAGACGACCGACTTGTCCTTCAGGTCGCGCGCGGTGAGCACGTGGGTCCCGACGGGGATGCGCACGGAGAACGTGTGCTTCACCGGTTCGTCGATGCCGGGCGGACGGATGAAGACGAGGTCGGACACGGCGATCCGCGCGCCATCGAGGAGGAGCTCCACGTCGAGGATGCCGCCGGCGCGACCCACGCCCACTGCGACGACCGACGTGTCCGCATCGGCACGCACGGTCGCGGGGGCGGTGACGGTGAGCGTCGGTTTCGGCGCCTCGGAGAGGACCTTCACCGGCGCGGAGACGACGCCCGGGTCCGTGAGATCGCGCGCGGTGAGCACGTGGCTTCCGGCGGGGATCCGGACCGAGAACACGTGGGTCACGGGTTCATCGGCGCCCGGGGCGCGGATGAAGCGGATGTTCGATATGGAAAGCTGCTTCCCGTCGAGCAGCAGCTCCACGTCGGTGATACCGCCGTACCGACCCACGCCGACGGCCACGACCTCGGTGTCGACATCGGGTCGGACCGTCACGCCGCTCGCCGGCCGGATCAGCGTGAGCGTCGGCTTGGGGATCACCGACACCACGTCCACCGTCACCGGCTCGGATTTGGTCAGCGTGGCCGCTCCGGAGTGGGCGATCGCCGTGAGGGTGTGCTTGCCGGGTTTGCCGGGAGTCCAGGAGAACGTGTTGTGGAACGGCGTGCCGGGAGGGAAGACGCCTTTCGCCACGCAGAGGAAGCAGCTCTCGCCGATCTTCAGGCCGTCCACGAAGAACTCGACCGTGCTGACCAGCGAGGCGGGATCCTGTCCGATGGTGTCGATGGTGACGGGCTTTCCGAGCAGGACAGGATCGCCTTGGAGCGGCGCGACGATGACCAGAGTCGCCGGCTTCGGGGCTCCGCTGTGGATCGTCACCGGGGCGGAGGTCACGAGCCGGGACGCGGCGTCCTTGCCGCGGGCGGACAGGATATGGGTGCCGGCGGGCGGATTGGTCCATGTGAAGCGAAGCTGGCGCGGGCGACCCGGGATGCTGACGTCCTTGGTGAGGATCTCCGCGACACCGAGCAGCTTCTCGTCGCCGTAGAACTCGACCCGCCGGATCTCGCTGTCGGGATCGACGGTGGTGACCTCCATCGCCACCGGGCCCGGGTCCGGGAAGATCTCGCCTTCCTTCGGCGCGGTGAACGTGATCGAGGACTTGAGCGGCCGGGTGACCGCGATCCGCACGGCGGGCGAGACGACGACGGTTCCGGCGAGGTTGGTGCCGCGGACCTCGATGGCGTGCTTGCCCTCGGTGAAGCTCCTCCAGGTCGCCGTGAGCTGGATGGGCGTGCCCGGCGCAGGCAGCACGGGGAGGAAGGTGTGCGGCGGGCAGGGCGGATCGATGCAGGGCGGATACAGGTCGTGCGTCGCGGTGCCGATGAGCTCGCCATCGACGTAGAAGCCCGCCGAAAGGATGACGCCCAAGGGGTCCACGGCTTCGGCGGTGATGGCGATCTCCTCGGCGACCCCGAAGATCTGGAGGTCCTTCGGCGCGAGGACCTGGATGGAGGCCGGCTTGGGCTTGGTGACCTGGATGAGGACCGTCGGCGAGGCGACAGAGTTGCCGGCCGCGTCCTTCGCGCGCACCGAGATCTTGTGCGGACCGGCCGGCGCGCCTTCCCAAAGGTGGTGGTGCTGCACCGGTTGACCGGCGGGTACAGGCGCGAAGGTGGCGATCTCGGAGACACCGATGCGCGTGTCGCCGTCGAAGAACTCGGCGCGCAGGATGGCGCCGGCCGGATCGACCGCGGTCGCGCTGATCACGATCGGCACTCCGGCGTAGAACTCGCTCCCGGCGACCGGAGCATCGATGGTGATCGACGCGGAAGGCGCCGGAAGCCCACCGGCGGGCCGGGCATCGACGCGCAGACAAGCGCACAAGAGCAGGACGAGGAACGAGAAGTTCTGCAGCAGCGGTTTCATGTTCAGGAAGCGGGGAAGTGCGCCGGGGTCCGGCCCGATGCTATGCCACAAAACGCTCGCAGGCGCCAGAGCCGGCCTCACGGGCACGGCCATCGAGGTCGGACCCGGACGGATCGGAGATGAAAGCGGCGGGGCATCGCATCCTCCCGGTTATCCGTCGCCCGGACCGGATCGGATGCAATTTTCTTCGGCGCCGGCCCGAACCGCTCCGGCTCCCTCCGAACAACCCCGGTCGCAGGTCCCCGCTCGCCATCCGGCGCGGCATCGGTAGAGTCCTCGGAGAATGCACCTTCGCCGATCCATCGCCGGTTGGGCCCTCGCCTTGGCCGTCTCCACCTCCGACCTGACCGCCGCCGAAGGCACGCCGAAGGTCCCGCGGTTCTCCGTGGAGAACATGGACCGCACCGCGGATCCATCGGTCGATTTCTTCCGCTTCGCCGCCGGCAACTGGGTGAAGTCGAATCCGGTCCCGGCCGACAAATCCCGCTGGGGCGGCTTCGACGAGCTACAAGACCGCAACTGGTTCCTCCTCCGCGAGATCCTAGGGAGCGCGGCCAAGGACGCCGCCTCATCCGCCGTGAGCGGGCCGCGCCGGCAGGTCGGGGACTTCTTCGCCTCGGTCATGGACACGAACCGGCTGGAGCAGTTGCGCTTCCGGCCGCTTGCCAAGGACCTCAAGCGCATCGCCGCCATCCGCGACACCCGGCAATTGTTCCGCGTGATCGCCGAAGGGCATCTCCGCAGCCCGGGCGTCGCCTTCGGCGCGGGTGTCTCGGCCGACGCGAAGGACAGCAGCCGCTACGCCTTCGACCTCGCGCAGGGCGGCCTCGGCCTGCCCGACCGCGATTACTATCTCGCGGAAGGCTTCGCCCCGCAGCGCGACGCCTACCGCGCTTTCCTGGTCCGGCTGCTCAAGCAGGTCGGCGACACCGATGCCGCCGCGGAGCGCCAGGCCGCCACCGTGCTCTCGTTCGAGACCGAGCTCGCCAAGGCCAGCAAGACACGGGTCGAACGCCGCGACCCGAACGCCAACTACAACAAGCTCACCCTCCCCGGGCTCGCCGCGCTCACGCCAGGGGTGCCGTGGGACGCCTACTTCTCCGCGATCGGCGCGCCGAAACTGCCGTATGTGGTCGTCGGCCAGACCAACTTTTTCGCCACGCTCGCCGGGATGCTCAAGACGCGTCCGCTCGACGACTGGAAGACCTATCTCCGCGCGCATCTCGTGAAGGATTCGGCGCCGTACCTCCACGCCGAGGCCGAGCGCGAGCACTTCGCCTTCTACGGGACGACCCTCCGCGGCCAGCCCCAGCCGGAACCCCGCTGGCAGCGCGCCGCGAAGATCGTCGACGGCAACATCGGCGAGGCGCTCGGCCAGCTGTACGTGGAGAAGCACTTCCCGCCCGCATCGAAAGCGAAGATGGCCGAGCTGATCGGCAACCTGCGCGCCGTCTTCAAGGACCGCCTCGGCAAGCTCGCCTGGATGAGCCCGGCCACGCGGACCAAGGCGCTCGCGAAGTTCGACCGCTTCACCCAGAAGATCGGCCATCCCGACCGCTTCCGCGACTACTCGAAGGTGAAGGTCCGCCGCGACGACCTCCTCGGCAACGTCTGGCGCGCGTCCGAGGCCGAGTCCCGGCGCGAGCTCGCGCGCGTCGGCAAGCCGGTCGACCGGAGCGAATGGGCGATGACGCCGCAGACGGTGAACGCCTACTTCAACCCGACGCAGAACGAGATCGTCTTCCCCGCCGGCATCCTGCAGCCGCCGTTCTTCGACGCCGAGGCCGACGACGCAGTGAACTACGGGGCCATCGGCGTGGTTATCGGCCACGAGATCACCCACGGGTACGACGACCAGGGCCGGCAGTTCGACGCCGACGGCAACCTGAAGGACTGGTGGACCGCGGACGACGCCAAGGAGTTCGACGCCCGGGCGCAGAAGGTCGTGGACCAGTACGGCGCCTACGAGGCGCTGCCCGGCCTCAAGGTCAACGGACGCCTCACGCTCGGCGAGAACATCGCCGACCTCGGCGGCACGAGCGTCGCCTACGAGGCGCTCCAGCGCGCGCTCGCCAAGGACCCTTCCAAGCGCAAGAGCATCGACGGCTTCACGCCGGAGCAACGGTTCTTCCTCAGCCTCGCCCAGCTCTGGCGCGTGAACTGGCGCGAGGCCGAGCTGCGCCGCCGCATCGTCACCGACCCGCACAGCCCGTCGCAGTTCCGCGCCATCGGACCGCACGTGAACATGGCCGGGTTCTTCGACGCCTTCGGCATCAAGGAAGGCGCGCCGATGTGGCGTCCGCCCGCCCTGCGCGCCGAGATCTGGTGACGCGCCCCGGAGCGGGATGAAGCCAGGGGAACTCGGTCGCGGCTGTCGGCCGCTTCCGGTCGCATCTGGGGTGTTTTACCCATTTGGCGCATCCATGGAGGTGTGCGACCCTCCGCGACGACGGGTCCCGCGCCCGCCGACCGACCGATATTGGATCCCCGTCTCCAACTCCCGGTGCCGCCGTTGCGTTCGTGCCTCTACGAATGCTCGGTGATGCACCATCGCCTCGCGCCGAAGCCGCATCGCTTCCGGTACGGGATCTTCATGCTGTGCCTCGACCTGGATGAGCTCGAATCGTTGCACGCCCGGCTCCGCACGTTCAGCCGCAACCGCTGGAACCTCTACACCTTCCGCGACGATGACCATCTGAGGACGGGGGACACAGGACAGGGAACACCGGGCGCACCGACCACGACGTCATCAGGGACCGGCGACCTGAAGTCCGAGATCCGCGCCTGGCTGGAGACCCAGGGCGTCGCGCTCCCGGTCGATGCCCGGATCACGTTGGTCACCCTCCCCCGGGTGCTCGGGCATATCTTCAACCCGGTGAGCTTCTACTTCTGCCACGCGTCGGACGGCACGCCGTTGTGCGCGGTGACCGAGGTGCAGAACACCTTCGGCGAACTGAAGCCCTATCTCGTGCCGGTCGACAGGAGCGCGGGCGGCCCGCCCGCGCGGACCGGGATGGACATCCATCACCCCAGCCGCTCGGACGAGCCGTCCGCGCTCCTTGGCCGCTTCCGCGTCACCGTCCCGAAGCACTTCTACGTCTCGCCCTTCAGCCCGCTCGACCTCTGCTTCGATTTCCGCCTCCGCACGCCGGACGAGCGGCTGGAGATCGGCGTCGACGACGTCACCGCCGACGGCAAGACCGTCTTGGTCAGCCTGCTCACCGGCAAGCGGCTGCCGTTGACCGACGGCCAACTGCTCCGGCTCACCGCGAAGTACCCGCTCGTCACGCTACGGGTGATCACGCTGATCCACTGGCACGCGCTGAAGCTCTGGTGGAAGCGTCTCCCGTGGTATCGCAAGGCGGCCGACACCGGGCTCCAGCGCGATGTCTTCCGGCCGCATGCCACATTGGTGCGCGCCAGCGGTCCACTTCCCGGGACGCCGTCCGTCACCTCCCGACCCACACCTCCATGAACCCATACCCTTCCGTGCTCGTCGCCGCGTTGTTGTGCGCCGTCGGACCTGCCCTGGCGGCCGACTGGCCTTCGTGGCGGGGTGTGAACCGCGACGGCGTCACGCCGGAGACCGGATGGAGCCACGACTGGCCGGCCGAGGGACCGGCCCGTGTCTGGAAGGCCGCCGTGGGCACGGGCTTCTCCTCGGTCGTCGTCGCCGACGGACGGCTGTTCACGATGGGTTGGGCCGATGGCCAGGACACCGTCCACTGCCTCGATGCCGCTACCGGCGCCACCCGGTGGACCCGGTCCTACCCGCAGGCCATCGGCGACAAGATGTACGAGGGCGGCCCGAACTCGACGCCGTTGGTGGACGGCGCCCGCGTCTACACCGTCAGCAAGACCGGCAACACCCATTGCTTCGATGTCGCCACCGGGAAGGTGCTCTGGAACACCGACCTCAAGGACAAGATCGGCGCCAAGATCGCCGACTGGGGCGTGTCGGCGGCGCCGGTCCTGGCCGATGCCAAGACGCTGCTGGTGAACTACGGTCCGCACGGCGTCGCGCTCGATCCGGCTTCCGGCAAGCTGCTCTGGCAGTCCGGCACGAAGAAGGACATGAGCTTCGCCGCTCCGGTGCTCACCCGCCTCGGCGACAGCGCGGCGGCGTTGTTCATCATGTCGGAAGCGTTGGTCGCGGTGGATCCTTCGACCGGCGCCAAGCTGTGGTCCTCGAAGTTCGGCCAAGGCTACCGCACCCACTGCTCGGACCCGGTCGTGAGCGGCGACCTGGTGTTCATCAGCTCCGGCGACGACGGCGGGGAACTGCTCCGCGTCACCGCGAAGTCCGCCGAACGGGTCTGGAAGAACAAGAACCTGTCCACCTTCACCGGCACCGCGGTGCTGATCGACGGGCATCTCTACGGCCACGAGACCGGCGGCTACAAGGCCGCCAACCAGGAGCTGCGATGCGTGGACCTCCTCACCGGCGAGGTGAAGTGGGGCGAGAAAGGCTTCGGCCAGGGCTCCGTCATCGCCGCGGGAGACCGTCTGGTGGTGCTCGGCGACAAGGGCGAGCTCAGCATCGTGCGCGCCTCGCCGGCGAAGTTCGAGCTGCTCGCCCGGACCCAGGCCATCGGCGGCAAGTGCTGGACCGCGCCCGCCCTCGCCGCCGGCCGCCTCTACATCCGCAACGCCAAGGGCGAGCTCGTCTGTCTTGACCTGCGGCCCCGGACAAAAGCTCAATCCTGACGCTTCCTGGAACCTTTCCCACGACCGTGAACCCGACCGATCCCGATCCCGTGGCCTTCCTTCGTGCCGCCTCGACCGATGCCGTCGCCGGGCCCGCCGCGCGCCGGCCGCTGACCGACCGCGTCTGCCAGGCGCTCGTCTTCCGCACGCTCGCCCCGATGCGCAACGGTCGCCTGACCATGCGCCTGCCCGACGGGACGCGGCAGGTCTTCGGCGAAGGATGCGACGGCCCCCACGCGGAGATGCACGTCCGGTCGCCGCGCTTTTTCCGGCATTGCGTGCTCCACGCCGACGTCGGGTTCGGCGAGACGTACCAAGAGGGCGACTGGGATTCGCCGGACCTCTACGCGGTCATCGCCTGGTTCTGCGCGAACGTGGAGCGCTCGCCCGCGATGTCCGGTTCCGGGCGCAAGGACTGGCGCGTCCACCTGCTCTTCCTCGCCGACCGCCTCCGGCACGCGATGAACCGCAACTCGCTCGCCGGATCGAAGGCGAACATCCACGCGCACTACGACCTAGGGAACTCCTTCTATTCCCTCTGGCTCGACCCGACGATGACCTACAGCGCGGCGCTCTTCGAGCATCCCGACCAGGACCTCGCGGCCGCCCAGACGGCGAAATACGAGCGCCTCTGCCGCGAGCTGCGGTTGAAGCCGTCCGACCACGTGCTGGAGATCGGGTCCGGGTGGGGCGGGTTCGCCGAGCACGCGGTGAGGCGGCACGGTTGCCGCGTCACCGCGGTGACCATCAGCGAGGCGCAGCGGAAGTTCGCGGCGGAGCGCTTCGCGCGCGTCGGCATCGCCGACCGCGCCGAGGTGCGGCTGCAGGACTACCGGCTGCTCGGCGGCCGGTTCGACAAGATCTGCAGCATCGAGATGCTCGAGGCGGTGGGCGACCGCTACCTGGAGACCTATTTCGGAAAGGTGCAGTCGCTGCTCGCTCCGGACGGCGTCTTCGCCGCGCAGTTCATCACCTGCCCGGATTCCCGCTACGCCGAGGTCCGCCGCGGCGTGGATTGGATCCAGAAGCACATCTTCCCCGGGTCGCTGCTGCTCTCGATGAACCGCGTCGGCCAAGCGGTCCAGGGCACCGGCCGGCTCTCGTTGCACGGCCTGCACGACCTCGGGCTCGACTACGCCCGCACGCTCCGGGAATGGCGCGCGCGCTTCAACGGGCAGCTCGACGAGGTCCGGCGGCTCGGGTTCGACGAGCGGTTCATCCGC
The DNA here is from genome assembly GCA_947454005.1 of Verrucomicrobiota bacterium. Classification (GTDB taxonomy): domain Bacteria; phylum Verrucomicrobiota; class Verrucomicrobiia; order Limisphaerales; family UBA9464; genus CAIVQB01. Next base: position 10,976 of record CANGMH010000009.1, on the reverse strand, counting down.
ACCTGGAACTACTACCTGGCCTACTGCGAGGCCGCCTTCGCCTGGCGCAACATCAGCGTCGTGCAGGCGACATGGACCGCGCCGAACAACCGGACGCTGATGTGATCCGGCCGCAACGCACATGATCGTCCTCCTCCGCATCGCCTTCGCTTCCGTGCTCGTCGCGATGCTCTGCGTCACGTCATGGGCGAGCTCGGTGGTGGCCCTGTGGAGCATCCCGCGCGAGGTCGCCGCGCATCCGTGGTTCGTCGCGACGCTGTTCGACGCCTACTTCGCTTTCCTCACCTTCTGGCTCTGGCTCGCATGGAAGGAACGTTCGTGGCTTCCGCGGATCGCCTGGCTCGTCGGCATCCTGCTGCTCGGGAACATCGCGATGGCGGCCTACATGCTCCTCCAGTTGTCCTGCCTGCCGACCACGGCGACGCTCGACCATCTGCTCGCGAGGAGGAACGCGTGAGCTTGCCAAGCAACGGCGGAGCTCCGCGAGGTTTTGGACCGCGCCGGTCCCCGGGCGCTTTGCTCCGTGGACGACATGGGCACCGGGGTCGTGTCACCTGCGTTCGCACGCGACCACCAAAGCGGCAGAGGACTGCCGCACTCCAAGACGCTGGCGCGTCCGCCCACGCGACGTTCCAAGCGTGGCCGTAGGGTCTGCTGAGCCATGCCCCTCTTCTTGCTACTCCCCGCCGCCCTGGTGTTCGTCGCCCTCGAGATGACCGCGACCTTCGCGCTCGCCCGGCGGCTGCGGAACTTCGGCATCGTGGACATCGTGTGGTCCGCCGGGTTCACGCCCATCGTATGGATCTACGTCGCGCTCGCGTCGTGGCGCACCTACGACGCCAAGCTCGACGGCCATCCCGAGTGGAACTGGCCCGCCGCGCTCACCATCGCCGCGCTCGTGACGGTCTGGAGCCTGCGTCTCGGCGGACATCTCTTCGTGCGGGTGAAGTCCCATCATCCGGTCGAGGACGTGCGCTACGCCAAGCTGCGGCAGGAATGGGGCGCGGCGACCGACCGGAAGATGTTCGGCTTCTTCCTGCTCCAAGGCGCGCTGCAGGTCGTGCTCTCGCTGCCGTGGTTGTTGGTCGTCCTCGACACCACGCCCGCGCAGCGGTTCTCGCTCGGTCCGCTGACATGGCTCGGCGCGGCCATCTGGCTCGTCGGCCTGGTGGGTGAATCCATCGCCGACCGCCAGCTCGCGCAGTTCCGCACCGACCCGGCGAACAAGGGCAAGGTCTGCCAAGCCGGCCTGTGGAACTTCTCGCGCCACCCGAACTACTTCTTCGAATGGCTGATCTGGGTCGGCTACGCGGTGGCCGCGCTCGCCGCGCCGTGGGGCTGGCTCGGCCTGCTCGCGCCCGCGTTGATGTGGCACTTCCTCGTGAACGTGACCGGCATCCCGATGACCGAGGAGCTGTCCGTGAAGTCGAAGGGCGACGCCTACCGCGTGTACCAGCGCACGACCAGCGCCTTCGTCCCGTGGTCCAAGAAGAGAATTGCTCAACCACACAAAGAAGCGGACGGACGCAGATAGCGCAGCTCCACTGCGGCGGCCGGATCTGTGTCCATCGATGGTCAAACGGACTTTCCCGAAATGCTCGACTCCCTCCTCACCCGCGACGTCTTCCCCGATTTCCTGCTCCGCTTCGGCATCCGCCGCCTGCTCCGGCAACGGCTGCGCGAGGAGGACAAGGGCGGGCTGGAACCGGACCGCGCCCATCTGCTCGCGCTCGTCGAGGAGCTGCGGCGCTCGCCCATCGCCATCGAGACCGCCGCCGCCAACGAGCAGCACTACGAGGTGCCCACGCGCTTCTACCAGCTGTGCCTCGGACCACGGCTCAAGTACTCGTCGTGCTACTATCCGACCGGCCGCGAATCGCTGGCCGAGGCCGAGGAGGTCATGCTCGCGCTCACCTGCGAACGGGCGCGGATCGCCGACGGACAGGAGATCCTCGAGCTCGGATGCGGCTGGGGCTCGCTGACGCTTTGGATGGCCGAGAAGTATCCGCGCGCCCGGATCACCGGCGTTTCCAACTCGGCGACGCAGAAGCTGCACATCGACGCCGAGTGCGCCCGGCGCGGCCTGACCAACGTGACCATCATCACGTGCGACATGAACCGCTTCGAGCCGCCGGCCGGTAGCCGCCGACGTGAGGAGGCGGATCCCCCGGGCACCGCCCCTGCCGTCGGCCACGTCACCTCGGCGACCACGGATCCATGCATCGGCCGTTTCGACCGCGTGGTCTCGGTGGAGATGTTCGAGCACATGAAGAACTACGAGCGGTTGCTCGCCAACATCGGGCGCTGGCTCAAGCCCGACGGGTTCCTCTTCGTCCACATCTTCACCCACAAGGACTTCGCCTACCACTTCGTCGCGCGGGACGAGACCGATTGGATGAGCCGCTACTTCTTCACCGGCGGGATCATGCCGAGCGACGACCTGTTGCTCTACTTCCAGCGCGACGTGGAGCTGGTCGGCCACTGGAACGTCTGCGGCCGCCACTACGGCCAGACCGCGGAGCACTGGCTCCAGAACATGGACGCCCATGAGCCGGAGATCCGGGCCATCTTCCGCGAGACCTACGGCGCCGGGAACGAGACGAAGTGGTGGGTCTACTGGCGCGTGTTCTACCTCGCCTGCGCCGAGCTCTGGAACTTCCGCGGCGGCAACGAATGGCTCGTGAGCCACTATCTGTTCCGTCCGCGACCGGTCGCCGGCTAGCGGGGTCCGGCGGATGCATCCGAGGCTTCCCAGAACCGGAGCATCGCGACACCCTTGGTCCATGAGATCCCCACGCGTCCTGCCCTTCGTCGCCTTGGCCGCCGCGATGCTTGCGACCGCCGTCCACGCCGAGGTCGGCAAACCCCAGGAGGTGGCGCCCGGCGTCTGGTTCCATGAAGGCGACGTCGCCCGGCGCGGGCATTGCAACAACGGCTGGATCCTCTTCCGCGACCAGGTGCTGGTGGTGGACGCGAACTTCCCCTCCGGCGCGCAGGACGTGCTGCCCAAGCTCCGCGCGCTCACCGACAAGCCGGTCCGCTTCGTCTTCGACACGCATCACCACGGCGACCACGCCTACGGCAACCAGGTGTGGGCCGAGGCGGGTGCCACCGTCGTCGCCCACGAGGGCGTGCTGGCCGAGATGAAGCGGCTCGAGACCGGGGCCTTCGGTGGCGCGCCCGGCCGCTGGGAGGGCACCGCCAAGGACCGCCCGGACGTCGCCAAGTCGAAGTTCCGTCCGCCCTCGTTGCTCTTCCCGCGCCAGCTCGTCTTCGACGACGGCACGCAGCGCGTCGAGCTCCACCACTTCGGCGTCGCGCACACCCGCGGCGACGGCTTCGCGTGGCTGCCGAACGAGCGCGTCCTGTTCACCGGCGACGCCTGCGTGAACGGCCCGTACAATTTCATGGGCGACGGCGACACCGCCGAATGGGTGAAGACCTTGGAGGCCGCCCGAGCCCTGAAGCCGAAGTTCGTCTGCCCGGGCCACGGTCTCATGGGCGGGCCCGAGATCCTCGACAACCAGATCACCTTCATCCGCACGCTGCGCACCGAGGTGAAGAAGCTCACCGACGCCGGCAAGACCCCGGCCGAGGCCAAGGCCGCGGTGGACACCATCAAGGCGGCGATCCAGAAGGACGGACGCATCGCGAACTACGTCGGCGGCATGTTCGCCTCGCAGGTGGAGAAGGTGTTCGTCGAGTTCGGCGGCAAACCCTTCGAGTCGGCCCTCCGCCTCACGCCCGGGGCCAGGGAAGCTCTCCGTGCCCGCGCCGCCGGCAAGCCGGACCGTTTCGCGGCCTTCGTTGCGGGACGCTGAGCACGGCTCCGCCACGCCGACGAGGGCATCCGCGCTCCGCGCGCCTACTTGCCTCGCCCGCGGGCCTCGGCACACTGCCCGCGTGTCACCTGCCCGCCGCATCCTGGCCCTTTTTCCTTTTGCCTTCTGCCTTTTGCCTTCGGCCCTTTGCCTGCTTCCCGCCCGTGCCGCCGACATCGGCGCGGTGAAGGACGCCGGTGCCGGCACCAACGGCTTCCGTCCGCTCGTCGCCGCCGACCGCACCGCCGTGCCGTTGCTCGCGCCCGCCAGCCACGAGGGCGAGGCGCGCATCAAGCAGTTCAAGCTGCTGCCCGGCATGAAGGTCGAACTCTGGGCCGCGGAACCGATGCTCGCGAACCCGGTCGCCTTCTCCGTCGACGAGCTCGGCCGCGTCTGGACCAGCGAGACCTACCGCTACCGCTCCAGCGTGCTCGATATCCGGCACTACATGTTCATGCTCGAGGACGACCTGGCGTCGCGCAGCCTCGACGACCGGCTGAAGCAGATCCGGAAGTGGTTCGGTCCCGAGGGCGAGAAGGCGCTGAGCCAGGAGACCGAGGTGATCCGCATGGTCGAGGACACCGACCACGACGGCAAAGCCGACAAGTCGACGGTCATCGCCGACGGCCTCAACTCGCCGCTCGACGGCATCGCCAGCGGCATCCTCGTCCGGCGCGGACAGGTCTGGTTCACCGATATCCCGAGCTTGTGGAAGTTCTCGCCGCAGGTGGGCGGGCAGCTGGACAAGCCGTTGTCCGTCGCGACGGCCGCGAACCCGGCGACCCGCCTGGCCTCCTCTCCGCGGATGCACACGAACTACACCGCCGAGGCGCTGCTCACGGGATTCGGCATCCGGTTCAGCTTCACCGGGCACGACCTGCACGGGCTGAAGTTCGGTCCGGACGGGCGGCTGTACTTCTCCTGCGGCGACCGCGGCACACATGTGGTCACCAAGGAAGGCAACGTCATCGACCTCCCGGACGAGGGCGCGGTGTTCCGCTGCGAACCGGACGGCTCGAAGATGGAGGTCTTCGCCCGCGGCCTGCGCAATCCGCAGGAGCTGGCCTTCGACGAGCACGGCGATCTTTTCACCGGCGACAACGATTCCGACCAGGGCGACCGCGAGCGCTGGGAACAGGTCGTCGAGGGCGGCGATTACGGCTGGCGCGTCGGTTACCAGCACGCGCCGCTCGGCAACGCCGGTCCGTGGAACATGGAGCGCCTGTGGGTGCCGCATTTCGACGGACAGGCCGCCTACATCATCCCTCCGATCGCGAACATCGCCGACGGCCCGAGCGGGTTGGTCCACAACCACGGCACCGGATTGCCCGCGTCGCTCGACCACCGGTTCCTGCTCGCCGATTTCAAGGGCACCAGCTCCAAGAGCGGCATCTACTCGCTGCTGAACCGTCCGAAAGGCGCCGGCTTCGAGCTGGTCGCGCACGACCAGTTCCTCTGGAACACGCTCGTGCCCGACGTCGATATCGGCCCCGACGGCGCGGTGTGGTTCGCCGATTGGCACGAAGGCTGGCCCAAGAGCAACAAGGGCCGGATCTATCGCGCCTATTTCCCCGAGTCCATCGCCGACCCGGTGGTGAAGGAGACCGCGAAGCTGCTCGCCGAAGGCATGGAGAAGCGACCGGAGGACGAGCTGTTCCGGTTGCTCGCGCACCGCGACATGCGCGTGCGGCAGGAAGCGCAGTTCGAGCTGGCCGCGCGCGGACCGAAGATGTTCCCCGGACTGGAGAAGATCGTCGCGGACACGAACAGCCCGCTGGCGCGGATCCACGCGATCTGGGCGTTGGCGCAGGTCGGACGTCGTACCACCGAACCGGTCGCGCCGATCCTCCTCCGTCTTCGCAATGATCCCGACGTCGAGGTCCGCGTGCAGGTCGCGCGGGCCCTCGGCGACATCGGGCCCGGCGACGCGCAGACCAGCTTGGCCGGCATCCTGTTGTCCGATGCGAGCCCGCGCGTCCGCGCCTCCGCCGCGCTGAGCCTCGCCAAGCTCGCGCCCTCGTTCCGCTACCGGCGCGGCATCGCGGCGGACGTGCTCCAGCGCTCCTTGCGCGAGGATGCGACGGACCCGGTCCTCCGGCACGCCTACGCGATGGCGGTGGCCAGCTCGTATCCCGACAAGGTCTCCGACCAGTTCCCGACCAACCGCGCCGGTATCGCCCGCATCGTCACGCTGCTGGCCTATCGCCTCCGCGCCGACACGAACGTCGCCCGTTTCCTCGCCGACCCCGATCCGCTGCTCGTGCTCGAGGCCGCGCGTGCGATCGACGACGTGCCCATCACCAACGCGCTGCCCGCCCTCGCCGCCCTCGCCGAACCCGCGAAGCTCGACGCCTTGCTGGGACAGTTCGCGGCCCTGAAGCCGGCCCCGGCTCCGGTGCCCGCGCCCGGTGCCATCCGCGACGTGCGCGCCGACCAGCCGTTGCCGTGGGGCGACACGCCCATCGACCAGCTCACCCCGATGCTCCTGCGCGTGGTGAACGCCAACTTCCGCGTCGGCACGCCGGAGGCCGCACGTCGTCTCGCCGTCTTGGCAGCCCGGTCGGATCTGTCGGATCTCGTCCGCACCGAGGCGTTGCATGATCTGGCGGCATGGGCCGGACCGCACCCGCGCGACCGCATCGTGGGCACTTTCCGGCCGCTACCTTCACGCGACGCCTCCACGGCCAGCGACGCCTTGCGGCCCCAGCTCACGCGACTGCTGACCGGATCGCCCGAAGCCATCCGGATCGCCGCCGCCGACGCGACAGCGGAGCTCCGGATCGCCACCGCCGCCGATGCGCTGCTCGGTCTGGTGAAGGACGCTTCCGCGCCTGCCGCCGCACGCGCCGCTGCGTTGCGCTCGTTGGTCCGGCTGAAGGCGGGCTCCGCGGACGAAGCATTGAAGCTCGCGGCGGCGGCCCCCGCCGAGCCGCTGCGCCTCGCCGCCTCCAAGCTCAACGCCGAGCTCAATCCCGGCGACGCGGCCGGCCAGCTCACGGCGAAGCTCACCAGCGGATCGCTGGCGGAACAGCAGTCCGCCTTCAACTCGCTCGGCGACCTCAAGTCGGACGCGGCGGACGCCGTCCTCGCCGAATGGCTCGACAAGCTCATGAAGCGCGAGGTCGCCAACGAGGTGATGCTCGACCTCGTCGAGGCCGCCGCCAGACGCAGCGCCGCGGCCGTGAAGTCGCGCCTCGAGGCCTACGCCAAGTGGAAGCTGCCGCAGGACCATCTCACGCCCTATCGCGAGACGTTGTCGGGAGGCGACGCGGCCCGCGGGAAGAAGATCTTCTACGAGAACGCCGCCGCGGCCTGCACCCGCTGCCACCACATCGGCACCGATGGCGGCGGCAATGCCGGGCCGGTGCTCGACGGCATCGCGTCGCGACAGACCCGCGAGTATCTGCTGGAGAGCATCGTGTCCCCGAACCAGCAGATCGTGCAGGGCTTCGAGAGCGCGACGCTGACGCTCAAGAACGGCGTGAGCTACGCCGGCGTCGTGAAGTCCGAGACGGACGCCGAGATCACCCTCCTCTCGCCCGAGGACGGCGATGTGAAGGTCAAGAAATCGGACATCGCCACCCGCGAGAAGGGCCTGAGCGGCATGCCCGAGGGCCTCGCCCAACTGCTCACGCGCCAGGAACTGCGCGATGTCGTCGAGTTCCTCGGGACGCTCAAATGAGCCGTCGGGCCCCATCATCGCGGGCCGGCCGTCCAAGTCGGCGGTTGAACAACCCCGGGGTTCGTGTAGTCCTCAAGGCAGCACGATGCTCCGCATGAAACCTAGCCTGATCCTCACTTCCGCCGCCGCCGCGCTCTTGGTCCTGACCGGCTGCGGCAAGTCGGAGAGCACCGCACCTTCGGCCTCCGCCGCGCCGGCGACCGCCGCGGGCGTGAAGCCCTATCCTCTGACCGTCTGCCCGGTCTCCGACGAGAAGCTCGGATCGATGGGCGATCCCGTGGTGTTCGTCCACGCCGGCCAAGAGATCAAGCTCTGCTGCAAGAACTGCCGGAAGGACTTCGACAAGGAGCCCGCCAAGTACCTCGCGAAGCTGACGACGAAATGATCTTCCCGGGCCCTCACCTCACCGCGTCCATGAAAAAGCTCCTCTCGCCCCTCGCCGTCGTGGCCCTGCTCTCCGGTTGCGCCAGCTACGACTACAGCGACCAGCCTTCGGCCTCCGCCAAGCCGTATCCGCGCGACACCTGCATCGTCACCGGCGACAAGTTCGACCATGGCAAACCGGTCGTGCGGGTCGTGAACGGGCAAGAAGTGAAGCTCTGCTGCAAGGATTGCCTGAAAGACTTCGAAAAGGATCCGGTGAAATATTTGACGAAGCTGGACGTCAAGTGACGTTGACGGGGCAGCCAAGCCCGTCCGCCCTCCCATGAAACGAACCTGCGCCTTCCTGATGAGCCTCGTGCTCCTCGCGGCGCTGTTCTATCCGGGTGTCGTCCGTTGCACGGCGGGCGATGCCCCGGCCGCCATGGCTTCGAAGCATGGCTGCTGCGCTCCGGCCAAGCTCGCCTGCGCCGCGGCCTGCTGCGTGAAACGCGCCGCCGCGCCGCACGACCGATCGACCCCGGCGCCGGCCACCGACCACGGTCCCCGCGTCACCCCGCTCGCCCTGCTCGCCGCTCTCTGGACGCTCCCGGCTCCTGCCGTTCTCCCCGCGTCCGTCTCCGCGCCGTCCCCCGACGCGGTCCCGGCACCGGCCCTCCCGCTTTTCCTGCGGGATGCCGCGCTGCTGATCTGACCCGACCCCGCTCCGCGCACCCGGTGTGCCCATCGACGGCACCCGTGTGCCCCGCTGTCGTCGTCCGTCGTCCAAGTCCTTCGTCCGGTCGTCCGTCTCCTTCTCTTTTCCCGTCCCATGAGAACGCGTGTCTCATCCGCATCGGCGACCTTGTTCGCCGTCCTCCTGTGCGTCGCCGTCTCGGCCGATGCGCCGGCGGCGCCCCATCATGCCGTGCCGTCCGAGGGCAGCGCCGTGGTCGGTCCGGCGTTGCTGGACCGCTACGCGGAAGAACTGCGGGCGCATCATCCGGCGTTGGCCGCGGCGGCGGCGCGCACCGAAGCGGCCGAGCTCGGACTCGCCGGCACACGTCGGTTCGCGGACCCGACCTTCCGCGTGGGCGGCGGCCTGTTCGATGAACGGAACATGTCGGCCCGGGAAGAAGGCAACCTGGGCTACGGCATCGAGCAGAAGCTGCCCCTGCTCGGGAAGGAACAGGCGGCCCGGTCGTCCGCGCGCGCCGAGGCGGAAGCAGCAGCGACCCGGGCCGAGGTCCGGTTCCAGGACCTCCGCCGCTCGCTCGCTCGGGCCCTGCACGCCGCCGCGCTCGCGGAGGAGACCGTCCGGCTCGGCCGTGAAGACCTGGTCTGGCTGGACACCATCGTGACGGCGGCCGAGGCGCGCTATGCCGCCGGGACGGCCTCGCAGTTCGACCTGCTCCGCGTCCAGAACGAGCGCTCGAAACGGGCGACCCAGCTCGCCAACGACGAGCGCCGCCGCGACGCGGCCCGGGCGTTGGTCAACCACGCGCTGGGACGCGACCCTCTCGTGCCGTTGCCCGCGCTCGCGCTGCCGCCGGTCGCCGGCGAGCTGGCCGGGTCGGACGCGCTGGTGGAGCGCGCGGTGCGCAACGCGCCGGACCTCCGCGTCCTCGCCCGCGAACGCCGCGTCGCCGAGACGGCGGTCGAGGTCGCCCGGCGCTCGCAGCGACCGGACATCGCGCTCGGCGTGGAAGGACGGCAGTTCGCCGGCGACGGCGGGTTCCGCAACGGCACCTTCACCGTCAGCTTGAGCCTCCCTTGGTTCAACCGCGCCAACTACCGCCGTGATCTCGACCGGGAACGCGCGAAGCTCCGCGCCGCCGAAGCGGACCACGCCGACGCCGCCGTGTCGGTGCGCAACGAGGTCCACCATCTCCTGGTCGAGACCGAGACGGCGCGCCGCGAGGCCCTTCTCTATCGCGACGACGTGGAGCCGCGGTCCGGCCAGGCGCTGGCCGCCGCGCACGCCGCCTGGTCCGGCGGCAAGGGCATGATGAACGACGTGCTCGAGGCCCGCCGCATGCGGGTCGAGGCGAAGCTCATGCTCGCCCGCGCGGTCGCGGCGCAACAGGACATGCTGAGCGACCTGTCCTTCGTCTGCGGCGTGCCCGACATCACCGCGCCCGACGACGCTCCCCTTTCCGCCGGTCCGGCGGCGATGTCCGCCAAGCCTTGATCCTATGAAGCTCCTCCTTTCCATCGTGGCCGCCGCCGTCGTGGCCGGCGCCATCGGTTGGTTCGCGCGCCCGCATCTGTCGCCGGGCGTCGAGCATGCCGTCGTCGGACAATCCGGCGACACTCCGGGCACCCGACGGATCCTCTACTATCAATCGCCGATGCATCCGTGGATCCGCTCCGACCGGCCGGGCAAATGCACGGTGTGCGGCATGGACCTCGTGCCGGTCCGCGAAGGCGAGGCGCCCGCCGGCGACGGGCTGGTCACGCTCGGATCGAACGCCATCACTGTCGTCGGTGTGCGGACCGAGGCGGTCCGCCGCCAGCCGCTCGTGCGGACGCTCCGCTTCGCCGGCACGATCGACGACGACGACTCGCGGCACCGGATCCTCAGCGCCTACCTCGACGGCCGCATCGAGGAGCTCTTCGTGAACAACGAGGGCGCGGAGGTCGTCGCCGGCCAGCGCCTTGCGCGCTTTTTCAGCCCGATGCTCCTGACCGCCGTGCGCGAGTACGTGGCGCTCCGCAAGGACGCCTCGGCGGCGGGCGCTCCGCTGCTGCTCTCCGGCGCGGCGACCCGTCTGCGGCAGCTGGGCCTGACCGACGCACAGGTCACGTCGTTGCCGACGACGTTCCGCGAGACCGACCTCGCGGTGGACATCCTGGCGCCGATGAGCGGCACGGTGGTGAAGCGCACCGCGTACGCCGGACAGTACGTGAAGGAAGGCGAACCGATGTTCGAGCTCGGGGACTTCACGACGATGTGGTTCAAGTTCGACGCCTACGAACGCGACCTCGCTTGGCTCAAGCCGGGCCAGGCCGTCGAGATCGCCACGGCGGCGCTGCCCGGACGCGTCTTCACCAACACGGTGGCGTTCATCGATCCGAACGTCGACGCGACGACCCGCAGCGCGAAGGTCCGC
>CANGMH010000008.1 GCA_947454005.1 Verrucomicrobiota bacterium | reverse complement strand
GGCGACCTCGGTCTCCAGCTTGGCGAACTCGCCGAGGATCCAGCGGTCGAGCCCGGTGAGACCGGCATCGGGAACGGCGTCCTTCGAGGGATCGAAGTCGTAGAGGTTGCTGAGCTGGTAGCGCAGCGTGTTGCGGATGAGCCGGTAGGTCTCGCCGACCTTCTTCAGGCGCTCCTCGCTCACGACGATGTCGCTGCGGTAGTCCTGCGACGCGACCCAAAGGCGCAGGACGTCCGCGCCGTACTCGTCCACGAAGCGGTCCGCGGTCTGCGGCTTCTGGTAGCCGCCCGCGCCCTGCTTGGACTTGGAGATCTTCTCGCGGTCCTCGTCCACCATGAAGCCGTGGGTGAGCACGGTCTTGAACGGCGGCACGCCGTTGCCGGCGAGCGAGAGCAGCAGCGACGACTGGAACCAACCGCGGTGCTGGTCGGAGCCTTCGAGATAGACGTCGGCCTGCCAGGGGTGCGTGGACGCGCCACCTGGATGCTGCAGCTCCGGACGGCGCATGAGCACGGCGCGGCTAGAGCTGCCGGAATCGATCCACACGTCGAGCGTGTCGGTGCTCTTGCGGACGGCTTCGGTGCCGGTCCAACCGGCGGGACGGCACTTCGTCCACAGCTCGGCCACCGGCGTGGCGAACCAGACGTTGCTGCCCTGCTCCTCGATGAGCGCGGCGGCGTTGCGGACGATGGCAGCGTTGAGGATCGGTTCGCCGGCGGCGTCGTAGAACGCCGGGATGGGCACGCCCCACGAACGTTGGCGCGAGATGCACCAATCCGGTCGCGTCTTGACCGCGCCTTCGATGCGGTTCTGGCCCCATTCGGGGATCCAATCCACGGAACCGATGGCGGTGAGGGCGTCCTTGCGGAAGGTGCCACCATCCTTCTCGTGGTCGATCTGGATGAACCACTGGTCCACCGCGCGGAAGATGATGGGCGTCTTGGAGCGCCAACAGTGGGGATAGCTGTGGGTGAAGTCCTCGCGGAGGACGAGCGCCTGCTTCTCGGTGAGCAGCGCCAGCACGGCGTCGTTCGCCTCGGAGCGATGGTTCTTGGAGAGCGTGGACTTGCCGACGAGCGATTCGGGAAGCTGCTGCTCGCGCGGCAGGTCGTTGGTCGGCGCCAAGCGGCCTTCGTCGTCGACCGGGCAGTAGATCGCCAGCTTCTCGCGCAGGCCGAGTTGGTAGTCGTCCGCGCCGTGGCCGGGCGCGATATGGACGAAGCCGGTGCCGGTGTCGCTGGTGACGAACTCGGCGGGGAAGAGGCGTCCGGTGCGGGCGCAGAACGGGTGCTCGTACTCGACCGTTGCCAATTCGTCGGCGTGGAGCGTGCGGACGATCTGGTAGCTGCCCCAGCCGAGCTTCTCGGAGACGGTGGAGAGCAACGCGTTGGCGACGATGTAGGCGCCGCCCTCGACCATCACCAGCGAGTAGTGGTAGCCGGGGTTGAAGGCGACCGCGAGGTTCGCGGGGAGGGTCCAAGGCGTGGTCGTCCAGATGAGCACGAAGGTGTTCGGCTCGTCCTTGAGGCGGAAGCGCACGTAGACGCTTTGGCTCACGTGGTCGGCGTACTCGACCTCGGCCTCGGCGAGCGCGGTCTTGAAGGGGATGCTCCAGTACACGGGCTTCTTGCCGCGGTAGACGAAGCCCTTCTCCACGATGTCGGCGAACATGCGGAGCTCGTCGGCCTCGTAGCGGCGTTCGAGCGTGAGGTACGGGTTCTCCCAATCGCCGAAGACACCGAGGCGTTTGAACTGGCCGCGCTGGAGGTCGATGTACTTCCGGGCGTAGGCGTCGCAGGCGGTGCGCAGGGTCGCGGTGTCGGTGTCGGTCTTGCCGGCGGCGCGGAACTCCTGCGCGACCTTGGATTCGATGGGCAGGCCGTGGCAGTCCCAGCCGGGCACGTACGGCGCGTCCTTCCCGCGGAGCGTCTGGTATTTGACGATGATGTCCTTGAGCACCTTGTTGAGCGCCGTGCCGACGTGGACGTCGCCGTTCGCGAAGGGCGGGCCGTCGTGGAGCACGAACTTCTCCCGGCCGGCGCGCGCTTCGCGGATCCGCGCGTAGATGCCGTCGGCCTCCCATCGGGCGAGACGTTGCGGTTCGCGCTGCACCAGGTTCGCCTGCATCGGGAACTCGGTGCGCGGCAGGTTCAGCGTGTTCTTGTGGTCGGGCTTGTCGCTCATGGGGGTCGCTATCGGACGGACCGTGAGGGAATCAGGTTTCTCCCGGCAAACGCAAGGTGGTCGCACGGGTTCGCGGGGCGGGCCGCGGATGCCGGCGGTCCTCGTCCTGCGCCCGGATCAGTCGACCTCGAGGGTGAAGATCCGTTTCGGGGCGTCGCGGCGCAGCTCGACGTGGCCGTCCACGAACACGACGTCGGCGCGGGCCTTGGTCTTCTTGGGTCCGGTGGCCACGCGTTGCGTGTCGGTGCTGCGCTCGTTGCCGCCGCTGTGCCGGTAGCAGACGTTGGCGGTGCCGTCCTTGTCGGGATAAAGGCAGGCGTCCCACCCGTCGGTGTCGGCGAACATCAATGTGTTCACCGGGTCGGGCACGCTCTTGGACCCCACGGTGGTGACGCCGTTGTTCACGTAGGTGTTCTGCGCGTACGAGAGGAATCCCCAGAAGCCGCCCTCGCGCAGCGCGCCGCCGAGCTTCTCGTCCGCCTGCGCCTTCTGGACGCTGGACGGGCAGATGAAGACGCCTTTGCCGGAGACGTTGGATTTCCGCCCGAGATAGGGCTGCAGTTGGCGGTACCAGATCGGTGGCAATCCGTCGGGACCGACCGCGCTGCCGCTGGGCCAGCCGACCGGGTAGACCCGGAAATCGTCGTCGTACATGGACGCCGCCAGCATCAGTTGGCGGAGGTTGCTCTGGCACTTGGCCGTGCGGCCCTTGTCGCGCGCCCGGCCCAGCACTGGCAACAACATGCCGGCGAGCACGGCGATGATCGCGATGACGACCAACAGCTCGATCAAGGTGAACCCGCCCCGCCCGCGGGGCGACGTCTGGGAAAGGATCTTGGCCATGGATGCCGCAGAGGCTTGCGCACGATGCCGAAGCGGACATTGACATCCGAGCACAATGTCGGGCAGTTTCCCGCCCGCTAAAGATGAACTTCGCGCAGAAAACCATGGCCATCGTAGCCAGCCAGCTCCGCCAACAAGGCGGGAAAGCCGGCTGCTCTTGGCATCCCGCCAAGGCATGGGGCGACGTGGAGGTCCTCTTCTAGAGCAAGAAGCCAAGACCAAGTTTTTCCGAAAACCCACGATCGCCCGGCGATCGTGGGTTTTTTGTTTTCGCCGACCCGGGGTCGGCGGAGGCGGGAAGACGAAGGCGGAGGCGGACGGGAAAAACCAAGCCGGACCAACGGCGGACAGAGACAGTGAAAGAAACAGACATGAGGACAGAACTGGACACGACACCCGCGAGACTGGGGCTCGATCCCCGCTTCGCGCTGGTGCCCGAACCCGTGGCACCGTTCACGCGGACGGCCGAGACCGAGCTCGAACGATTGAAGAACCGGCTGTTGCGGCTGGCCCTCGAGGCCGTGACCAGCCCCGCGCTGCTCGCGCCGTTGCGGCGCGCCGCGAACGAGGCCGCGGCCTTGGCCTGGCTGGAGCCGCACCCGTTGCTGGTCTTCCCGACCTTGTTCGAGGAGAAGGCGCTCGCCACCCGGCGGCGTTCGCACCGGCAGGAGCTCATCCGCGCGCGCAGCACCGAACTGATGGCGGTGGCCGCATGAAAACCCAAGCCACCATCAGCCTTCGCCGGGCGGGCGGGAAAGCGGGCGGGCGCCGACAGGACACCATCTCCTGCGCGCCCTTCCGCTTGCCCGCCCGCCCGGTCGTCGCCTGACCACAAGGCGATCCGGCAACGCGAGAAGGCACGACAGCCGACCGCTATCGGTTCTTGCCGGCGCATATGCCTTCGCGTCCCCGCGCTGCTCACGATCGGGCCGCGATCCACGTCCTGATGCCCGGGAACGCCGCGCCAAGTTCGTCCAAGCCTTCCTCGCCACGGACGAGCAGCGCGGTCGAGAGCGCGTCGGAATCCGCCGCCGACGGGAACGCCACCGCGGCCATGCGACCGCCGGTGACCGGCATGCCGCATCGCGGATCGAGCACGTGGCCATAGGTCCGGCCACCGTCGCTGAACGATTTCCCCCAGGTCGCCGAGACCGAGAGCGCTTCGTCGCGGAGCTCCACTTCGCATCCGTCCGGCAAGGCGACCTTCCACCTCTCCGCATCCGGCGGCGCGCCGATGGCGACCACCGTGCTGGTGCCGCCGTGGAGCAACGCGCCGGTGATGCCGGCTTCCCGCAGCAGATCGCCGGCGCGTCCGAGGGCCCAGCCTTTGCCCACGCTGCCCAGGTCCAACATCACGCCCGGCCGGCTGAAACGCACGGTGCCGGCGGCGGCATCGAGCTCGACGTGCCGCGGGCCGACGCAGGCGAGCGCTTCGGCGAGCACCGGGGGCGAAGGCCGCGATCCCGTGCCGCCCATGAACCCCCACGCCCGCACGAGCGGCGCCGCGGTGATGTCGAAGGCGCCGCCGGTCGCCGCGGTCAGCGCGAAGGCCCGCCGGAGCAGGCCCATCACCTCCGGCGCGACACGGACCGGTCCGGCGGCCGCGCCCGCGTTGACGCGCGCGATGTCCGTGTGCGGCCGATAGAGGCTCAGCAGGTCTTCCCAGCGCTCCACCTCGTCGAGCGCTTCCTCGGCGGCGGCGCGGAGGCGGACCGGATCGTCGCCGTGGAGCGCGAACTCGAAGCGCGTCGCCATGGCGTTGCGGGCCACGAGCACGGGGTGTGGCGCGGACATGGCGCGGAAAAAGGCGGCGGGGGGCGGAGAGGGCCCGCCCGCCGCCGTGGATCACTTGGTCCTCAGCCAGGCCGCCACGTCGGCGAGGTCCTGCGGCGCGAGACCGAGCTGGTCGGCGCTCATCATCAGCGAACGACCGAGGCCTTTGCGGGACGCGACGCGGTTCTTCGGCACGGTCTGGGTGAGGCCCGCGGCCGATTGGACGATCAACGGATCGCCCTCCGACTGCACGATGCCGTGGAGCGTGATGCCGTCCTTGGTCTTGATCTCGGTGCCGTTGAACCCGCTGGCGATGTCGGCGCTGGGGTTGATGACCGAGTTGAGCAGCACCTCGGTGGTCTGGCGCTTGGCCCAGCCGGTCAGGTTCGGCGCGAACTCGGTGCCGATGTCGCCGACGCGGTGGCAGCTGGTGCAGGTGGCGTTGAACTTCTCGCCGCCGCGCTTCGCGTCGCCGCTGAGCTTCAGCACGTCGGCCACGGAGAACTTCGGCGCATCGGCCGCCGGGATGACGGCGTCGGTCAGCTCGACGTTGTCGGGATCGTAGATGCCCCGGGCCTTGAGCGCCGCGTTCACCCCGGCCTCCTTCCAGGACGAATCCTTCCGGTTCAGCAGCCACCAGAGGGCCTCGGCCTTGATGCTCTTGTCGGTCTTCGCCGCGATATCGAGCATCGCGTCGGCAGCCGCTTGGCCGGTGTTGTAGCCGATCGCGGTCAACGCCCGCTTGCGCTCCGCGTCGGGCAAGGAGGACGACAACCCACGGGTCCGGAAATCGGCGACGCTCTGCGCCGGATGCAGACGCCAAGCGAGCCAGGCGAACTGCGACGACCACTCCAACGGTCCGGTCCCGGGACGGACGAGCGCGGCCTTCACCGCGTCGTAGACGAGCGGTTCCTTGCCATTGGCGCCGGTTCCCCAGGCCTCGAGATAGGTGCGGTCCGCGCCGTCGAAATGCTTGGCGAGCGTGACCAGGATGTCCTTGGACTGCTCGGCCGGCACATCGCGCATCGCGAGCGCGACCTCGCGGCGGACGGCGGGCGACGGATCGTCGGCCAGCCGCTTCGCGTTGCCGAGCAGGTCATGGCCTTGACGGCGCAACGCGCGGAACGCCACCACGCGGGTCTGCGCGTCGAGGCCCTCCCCGGACAACGGCGCGGCGGCCATCGCGCCGGCCGACGGTTTGTCGGAGACCGGGCTGACGATGGGCGACATGCCGCTCGCGGCGGCGGCGGGCTTCGGGCCGAGGCTCCCGACCTTCCGCGTTTCGCGCGACAACAGCTGCTCGACCTGTTTCAAGCCGTCCGGCCCGAGCCGCGAAAGGAGCCACACCGCGCGGGCGCGCACGGCGGGGTTCTCGTCCTTCAGCAGCTTGGCGACGGGCTTGAGCGCCTTCGGTCCCATGGCGGCGAGGGCCTGATGAGCGGCGCCGCGCACGTTGACGGCCGGGCTCTTCAATCCGGCGAGCGCGCCGTCGAGCGTGGTGTAGTCCACCTTCGGCACCTTCGGGCGGAAGCCTTTCGGCGCGACGCGATAGATGGTGCCGGAGGTCGTCTCGTCCCAATCCGCGTGGCCGCCGACGCGCGCGTCGAACCAATCGGTGACGTAGATCGCGCCGTCCGCGCCGACGGTGACGTCGCTGGGCCGGAACATCGTCTTGAGGTCGCGGGTCTCGTTGCGGCCGCCCTTGAAATCGGTGCCGGCGAACTCGCCCTCGCGGTTGCTGGTGAGGAAATCGAAGCGCTCGAGCTTGAAGCCCGCGCCGTCCGGACGCGGGAAGTAGCCGAACACGACGTTGCGGCCCGGTTCGCAGCTGAGCAGCAGACCGCGATACTTCGATCCGAGCGCGCCATCCTCGTAGTACGCGATGCCGGTCGGCGATCCGCCGCCGTACACGTCGCCCGAGGGCATGGTGCCGGGATCTTCTTGGCGCCATTCCGCGGTCGGCACGCTCTGGCCCGGACGCCGGTCGGCGCCCCAGGAGCGCTGTCCGTCGAAGGAGCAGAAGCCGGCGTTGCCGTACTCGAGCAGGAACGTGGTGCGGCACGCGGGAGGATCGTCGTTGTCGTTCTGGAAGACATCGCCGAAGGCCGAGAGCGTCTGCTCGTAGCTGTTGCGGTAGTTGTGGCCGATGATGTTCACGCCCGAGCCGTCGGGGTTCATCCGCGCGGTGAAGCCGCCGACCCACACGTGTCCGTCGTCCGACCGCTGGCCGGCGATCTTGGTGGGTTCCCAGCCGAGGTCGGCCTTGCCGCCGCCGTAGGTCGGGTCGTAGGCGCTGCCGATGCGGAAGGTCTTGCCCGACTTGTCGGTGAACATCGCGCCGGTGTTGCCCGAGTTCCAATACCACTGGCCGTCCGGCCCGACGGTGACGCTGTGGATGGTGTGGTCGTGCTTGCGGCCGTTGAAGCCGGTGAGCAGCACCTCGCGCTTGTCGACGGCCGGGTCGAACTTCCCGTCGCGGTCCACGTCGGTGTAGACGATGAGGTCGGGCGCCATCGAGACGACGATCTTGTTGTCGATCACGGCGATGCCCATCGGCGCGCGCAGGCCCGGATCCTGGACGAACACGCGCTGCTTGTCGGCCTTCCCGTCGCCGTCGGTGTCTTCGAGGATGACGATGCGGTCGCCCGCGGGCTGGCGGTCATAGTGGCCGCGGTAATCGACCCCTTCCGCGACCCAGATCCGGCCGTCCTTGTCGACGTCCATGTTGGTCGGGTTCTTGAGCATCGGGGTCGAGGCCCAGACGGTGACCTCGAGCGCGGGATCGCTGGTCGAGAGCATCGTGGTGGGCACGCTCGTCTCGGCGGCGCGGACGGCGAACGACGCGGCCAACGAGATGGCCGCGAGATAGACACGGGAAGGCTTCACGGCGCGGAGGTTTGCCGAGCGGCGGCCCGTGGGGAATCCCGAAATCACGGCGAAGGAGAACCGGCCGACGACGCACGGACCCGGCGGGTGGAAGGGGACGACGTTCGGTCTGAGGAACTGGTGGGACGGAGCGGTTCCGGATGGCCCGGGACACGGAGGCCCGGCCGTTGGTGCACGCGAGAGGACTTGGACCCGTCCGGGGTGTCTCGAATCCTGAGGGGCGTCGGTGTTTCTTGGGGTCTCCTGAAATCAGGATGAAGACTGATGAAACCCGATATGGCCTGGAGTGTGGGAAATCGTGGGAAGGAATCTCGACCGGATTCTCACAGTGTCGATGGAGAACGCCCAAACGGGAATGCCGAGACCGGCTAGGTTCCCGGAATCGCTTCGGGAGGTGGCGAAGTCAGGCAGCTAGGGCGCCGGCTGCGGTGGTTTGGGCGCGTTGGCGGCAGTGGCGGTGTGCTCTCGTTCATAGAACGAAAAGTCACCGGTTGGACAGGCTGCCGTCTGCACGCTGCCGTCGGTCAAGACGTAGGCGCGCACCCACACGGTTTCACCGGGAAGCCTTCGTGGCCACTGTTCGCGGAAAAGAATCATCCCGGGTTCCGGATTGCTGAGCGTCCGCTCGTGCGGAAAGAACTCAAAACTTTCGCCCGAACCAACCGCGAAAACAGATTTCTCGCTAAAGCCGATACGAGGATCCTTTCTGATTTCGGTGAAGATGTCGTCGAACGTCTTCGGCAACAGGCCGTTCGTCAGGAAATACTGCTGCGCCGAGCGCCCCAAGTGCTTGCCGATGTCGTGAACCGTGGTGCGGATCTTCTCGGACTGTGCCTGTTGATCGACCGCCAGTTCTCGCCGCCGTCGTACCACATCGGAACCCCCTCCATCCGGCAGTTGATTCCGCAACTTCGTGACCTCGCCGCGTAGCCGCAGGAGTTCCGCGAGGTCCTCCTTCGAGCGGGACATCTCGGTCGAAACGCTCTGCGCCGCCACGGCCACAGGCGGAGAAGCGGACACAGCTTTCCTTCGGAGGCCTGTCAACTCGGCCTCCAGCAAGTGGATCTGCCGGAACTGATAACTGAGCAACGCACCCACCACCGCCAAGGCGAAAGCGGTGAAGATACGCCCGGAGTTCATTTGTTTATATTGCTCGAACGACTCGCTCCCAACAAGCGCATCGAGGGAAGGGCGCTACTCCGACCTGCAAGTCGCCCTGCATCCGACGGCCGTTGGTGCACGCGAGAGGACTTGAACCTCCACTCCTTGCGGAACCAGATCCTAAGTCTGGCGCGTCTGCCATTTCGCCACGCGTGCAACCGTCCCGGAGGAAAGCCGCGGACCGCGCCGAAGGCAAGCCGGGCGCTATGCGTGCTACGCCTCGCCGCGCGGGTCGAGCGCCTCGCGGAGGCCGTCGCCGACGAGGTTCAAGGCCAGCAGCATGAGCGCGAGCAGCGTCCCCGGGCACGCCACCAGCCACCAGTACACGCGGACCGGGTTGATCTGCGCCGCGCCTTCCGCGATGAGCGTGCCGAGACTCGCCTGCGGCGGCTGGATCCCCAGCCCGAGATAGCTCAGGAAGCTCTCGTACAGCACCACGCCCGGGACGGTGAGCGTCAGGTACACGATCACGATGCCCAGCACGTTGGGGAAGATGTGCCGGACCAGGATCCGGACGTGGCCCGCGCCGAGCGCCCGGCTCGCCAGCACGAACGGCCGCGTGCGCAGCGACAACACCTGGCCGCGGACGATCCGCGCCATCGTGAGCCATGACACCGCGCCGAGCCCGGCGAAGAGCAGCAACATCCGCGCGGAAGGCTCCAGCACCGGCGACACCGCGGTCACGGCCCGTCGCACCGGACCTTCGAGGGTCGTGATGAGCACGATCACGAAGATGATGCTCGGCAGCGAGTAGAGCACGTCCACCGCGCGCATCATCGCGCCGTCGGCGCGGCCGCCGACATATCCAGCGACCATCCCCCACGCCACGCCGATGGCGAGGCTCACCCCGGCGCCGACCGCGCCGACCAGCAGCGAGATCCGCGCCCCGGCGAAGACGCGCGTGAACAGGTCGCGTCCGTGGACATCCGTGCCGAACCAGTGGGACGCACCGGGCGCGGCGAACTGGGCATCGGATCCATGGTCCGCCGCGTGCGGGCTGACCGCCGGCACGAGCAGCGCCAGCACGACCATCAGCAGCAGGAACGCGGCGGACACCACGGCCGGCCGGTTCCGGCGGAAGCGGAGCCAGGCACGCTGGTCGGGCGTGAGGGCGGGTGCTGGTTCACTCATGTTCCACCCTCGGGTCGAGCAGGCCGTAGGCGAGGTCCACTGCGAGGTTGAGGACGAGCAGCAGCACCGCGTAGAGCAGCACCAGGCCGATGACCAGCGGGTAGTCGCGGCTGCGCGAGGAATCCACGATGAACACGCCGATGCCCGGGATCTGGAAGATGCTCTCGACCACGAACGAACCCGTCAGCAGGTCCGCCAACATCGGTCCGCTGTACGAGACCACCGGCATCACGGCCAACCGGAACGCATGGCGCATCAGGATCGCGGGCTCGCCCAGCCCCTTCGCGCGCGCGGTGCGGATGAAATCGCTGCGCAACGTCTGCGCCATGCCTTCGCGCATCAGCCGCGCGACGCGTCCGGCGAAATAAAGGCCGAGCGCGACCATCGGCAACACCGCCTGCATCGGCGAACCCCAGAGCGCCGCCGGGAACCAGCGCAGCTCCAGCGCGAAGACCATCACCAGCAGCGGTCCGACCACGAACCCGGGCACGCAGATGCCGACCAGCACGAGGAAGCTTCCGCCCCAGTCCGCCCAGCCGCCCCGCCGCATCGCCGTGAAGAAGCCGACCGGCACGCCGACGCCGATGGCGAAGCCGAAGCCGAGCAGCCCGAGCGCCAGCGACACCGGCAACCCCTGGAGGATGATGTCGGCGACGCTGTGGTTGCGGTACTTCAGCGAGAGGCCGAGGTCGCCGCGCAGCGCGTCGCCCAGCCAGCGCACATATTGGACGGGGACCGGTTCGTCCAGATGGTACCGCACGCGGAGCTGGCGCTCGATCTCCGCGGAGGCGGGCGCGCGCTCCCGGTCGAACGGCCCGCCCGGCGCGAGCCGCAGCAGCCCGAACGACAGCATGCTGATCACCAGCAGCAGCGGGACGAAGAAGAGGATGCGCCGGAGGAAGTACATGGCTCGTCAACGGCGCCCGGCCGCGGTCCGGCGCATGGCGTTGAACGGATGGAGGTCGAGCACGTTGCCGTGGACGCCCTCGACCCGGGCCGGATCATGCAGCGTGAACCCGGCCTCGAACCAGAGCGGGATCACCGGCACCGCGTCGCGCACCAGCATCGTCTCGGCGTCGCGGAGCAGCACGGCGCGCCGGGCCATGTCGGGCTCGCGGGACGCCGCCTCCAGCAGCGCGTCGTAGCGGGGATCCTTCCAGCCGGTGCGGTTGTTCCCGTTCACGGACGTGAACAGGTTGAGGAAGGTGTCCGGGTCGTTGTAGTCGCCGATCCAGCTGCTGCGGCTGAGGTCGTAGTCGAGCGTCCGCTGCGCGCGGAGGTAGACCTGCTTCTCGACCTGCCGGATCTCGACCTCGATGCCGAGCTCCTGCCGCCATGCCGCCTGGAGCTCGACGGTGACGCGTTCGTGCAACCGCGCGCCGCCGCCGCCGGAGCTGTCGCAGAGATAGACCAGTTTCGGGAACCCTTTGCCGCCGGGGAAACCGGCCTCGGTCATCAACCGGCGCGCCTGCTCCGGATCGAGCGTCTGGCCGGGCCCGCGGAGGTAGTTCGTCGTCGCGGTGGGGACGATGTGGTCGGCGGGTTCGCAGGCCGAGGCGAGCCGTTGCACGAGCCGGCGCTTGTCCACGGTGAGCGCGAGAGCGCGGCGGACGCGCGGATCGGCGAGCGCGGGCCGGGTGACGTTGAGCCGCACGAAGTAGCTCCCGAGCATCGGGAACGTGTGGTAGTCGGGGCGCTTGGCCATCTCGGGCAGCAGCTCGGCAGGGATCAACGGCTTGTCGAGGATCACGTCGATCCGGTGGTCGAGATACAGGTTCAGCGCCGTGGCGGGCGAGGAGACGGCGAGGAGGTCGACGACGCGGCTGGGCGTGTTGGCGGCATCCCAATGGCGCTCGTTCCGACGGAGACGGATGCGGTCGTTCAAGCGCCACGACTCCAGCTCGTACGGACCGCTGAAGGGCGGATGCATCATCACCCACCGGTCGCCGTCGCGTTCGATGGCCGCGCGCGGGACGACCGACAGCGTCTGGAACGCGCAGAGGTCGAGGAACCACGCGCAGGGATGCTCCAGCTCGACCTCGAAGGTGGCCGCGTCCGGCGCGCGGATGGCCACCGATGCGAAGTCCTTCGTCTTGCCGGTCAGGAAATCCGTCGCGCCGCGGACCGGGTCGAGCAGGGTGGCGTACTGGCAGGCGTTGGTCGGTTCCAGCACACGGCGCCACGAGTACAGGACATCAGCGGAGGTGATCGGTCCGCCGGTGGACCACACGGCGTTGGTGCGGAGATGGAAGGTGTAGCGCCGCCGGTCGGCCGAGATATCCCAGCGGGTCGCCAACGCGGGGATCGCCTGGCTGGTGACGGGATCCGGACGGGCCAATCCCTCGAACAACGGCAGCACCGCCCGGAGCTCCTCGATACCGCTGACCAGCAGAGGGTCCAGCGATCCGGGATCCGGACCGTTGAGGACCGTGAGGTCCGCGTCCGGTCCGCGGGAACAACCGGTCGCCGACCACAGGACCCAAGCGACGAGGAAAGAGAGCAGGAGAGAAAGGGAGAAAGGGGGCCGGGGAGGAAGCAGGTCGGAGATCCCTTTCTCCCCTGCTCCCTTTCTCCCCTGCTCTCCTACCTCCGCGCCGCGCCTTGCGACCGATGGAAACAAAGACGCCCCCGGGGATTCTCCGAGGGCGTTCGTCGGCGCCGGCATGGCCGGGAGCTTGGGACGTTATTTGGCGGGCGCAACGGCGTTGGTCGCCGTCTTGACCGCATTGGTGACGGCGGTTCCGAGCGTGTTCGCGGCCGGGGCCGAGGCGGCGGCCTTGCCGAGTTCCTCGCGGATGCCCTTGGTCTTGCTCTTGCCGGCCTGCGAGCCGAGCACGGAGACCGTGAGCGAGAGCACCAGGAAGGCGCCGGCAGAGTACTTGGTCATCTTGGTCAGCGCGTTGCCCGCGCCGGCGCCGAAGAGGGCGTCGGTGGTGCCGCCGCCGAACGCCTGGCCCATGCCCGCCTCTTTCTTGGGCAGCTGGACGAGGACGAGCAGGCAGAGGAACAGGCAGACGAGGAAGAGCGCGAAGCTCAGGAGACCGATCAGGAGGCTCATAGGATGGGAAAGCGGTTCAGATGGAGTTCTTGATGATGTCCGCGAAGCTGCGGACCTCGAGGCTGGCGCCACCGACCAGCGCGCCGTCGATGTCGGGCTGGCCGAGCAGCTCGCGGGCGTTGTTCGCCTTGACGCTGCCGCCGTACTGGATGCGGACGCGCTTGGCGACGACCTCGCCGTGCAGCGCGGTCAGGACCTTGCGGATGAAGGCATGGACCTCTTGCGCTTGGGCGCTGGTCGCGGTCTTGCCGGTGCCGATGGCCCAGACCGGCTCGTAGGCGAGCACGGTGCGCTCGACCTGCTCGGCGGAGAGGCCCGAGAGCGAGCCGCGGACCTGGTCCTCGACGATCTTCTCGGTGATGCCGGCCTCGCGCTCCGCGAGGGTCTCGCCGACGCAGACGATGGGGACGAGGTTGGCGGCGTGGGCGGCGGCGGCCTTCTTGGCGACAATGGCGTCGGATTCTTTCTGGAACTGCCGGCGCTCGCTGTGGCCGAGGATGACGTAGCCGACGGAGAACTCCTTGAGCATGCCGGCGGGGATCTCGCCGGTGAACGCGCCGTAGCCGTCCGCGCTGAGGTTCTGCGCGCCGAGGCGGATGTTCGAATCGATGATCGCCTTGGAGACGCTCTCGAGCGCGGTGAAAGGCGGGGCGACCACGATGTCGACCTCCTTGACCGCGGCGAGCTCGCGTTTGAGGTCGTTCACGAGGGACAGGCCCTCGGCGACCGTCTTGTTGCTCTTCCAGTTACCGGCGATGATGAGTTTTCGCTCTTTGTCCATGATGGGGAGAATCGGTTGGCCCTGGCCGGCGGTTCACTTGTCGTCCAGCGCGAGCACGCCCGGCAACGGGATGCCTTCGAGGAACTCGAGGCTGGCGCCGCCGCCGGTGCTGGCGAAGGTGACCTTGTCGCCGAGACCGGCCTTGTTGACGGCCTTCACGCTGTCACCGCCGCCGATGATCGATTTCGCGCCGCTGTCCTGCGTCGCGGCCACGACCGCCTGGGCGACCGCGTTGGTGCCGGTGGCGAACCGCGGGTCCTCGAACATGCCCATCGGGCCGTTCCAAAGGATGGTGCCGGCGCCGGCGATGACGGCGGCGTAGGCCTTGGCCGTCTCGGGCCCGATGTCGAAGCCTTCGCATTCGTCCGGGATGTCGCCGACGTTGACGCGCGGGTTGACGAACTCGAAGACCGGGCGGCCTTTCTTGTTCAGCTTGCCGGTGTCCTTGAGGTCCGCGATCACGGTGTCGGTCGGCAGCAGGAACTTCACGCCCTTCTTGGCGGCCTTGGCCTCGGCGGCCAGCGCGGTTCCGGTGTGGTCCTTCTCGACGAGGCTCTTACCGGTCTTGCCGCCGTGGGCGAGCTTGAAGGTGTAGGCCATGGCGCCGCCGATGAGGACGGTGTCGGCCTTGTCGAGCAGGCGGTCGATGACCTTGATCTTGTCGGAGACCTTGGCGCCGCCGAGGATGACGACGAACGGGCGGGCGGGGTTGTCGAGCTCGTCGCCGAGGAACTTGAGCTCGCGCTCCATCAGCAAGCCGGCGGCGCAAGGGCCGCCTTTGGCGCGGATGGCCTGGGCGGCGCCGCTCGTCGAGGCGTGGGCGCGGTGCGCGGCGCCGAAGGCGTCGTTGGCGTACACGTCGGCGAGGCGGGCGAGGCGGGCGGCGAAAGCGGGGTCGTTGGCCTCTTCCTCGGCGTGGAAGCGGACGTTCTCGAGAAGCAGGATCTCCCCGTCCTTGAGCGCGGCGACGGCGGCCTCGGCTTTGTCGCCGACGGTCTCGTCGACGAACGCGACCGGGCGGCCGAGCATCTCGCCCAGCTTGGCGGCGACGGGGGCGAGGCTCATCGAGGGCTCGCGCTTGCCGTCCGGCCGGCCGAGATGGGCGGCGAGGACGACGCGGGCGCCCTTGGCGCGGACCAGTTCGAGCGTCGGGAGCGTCTCCTTGATCCGGGTCGTGTCGTTGATGACCATCGCCCCGTTCTTCTCCTCCATGGGGACGTTGTAATCCACGCGGAGGAGCACGCGTTTGCCGGTCAGTTCGAGGTCGCGGACGGAAAGCTTGGCCATAGTCGGATACCTGATTCCAAAGGCGGGCGAGGCTAGCGGCCTGCAAGGTCGAGTCAAAGGGCATTTTCCGGCCGGAAGCGGTGCTCCGGGGCCACCGGACGGGCCGGCAGAAAAAGAAAAGCGGGCATCTTGCGATGCCCGCCTAACCCAAACAACCAAACTAAACCCCCTTTGCCGATCCGTCACCGGACCGACGGAGACCGGTCTTCCGGACGTTGCGACCGGGGTGTCCGTTCTCAGGAACCAACGGACCGATTGACGCTAATGTTGCACGAACGTTCAAATGATTTCTTTAATGCTGACCCGGAATCCCGCGATGTCCCGCCGATGTGTCCCGATGGCCGCCGGACGCAGGCCGGGGACAAGGCTTTTCAGCGGAAGAAGATGAGCCAGATGATGCCCAGCATCGGCAACATGAACGGCACGGTGAACTTCCCGATGTATCCGAGGAAGGACGGCGTCTTGGCGCCTTGCTGGTCCGCGATGGCCTTGACCATGAAGTTCGGCCCGTTGCCGATGTAGGTGTTGGCCCCGAAGAAGACCGCGCCGACGGAGATGGCGAGGATGAAATTGTTGAAGGCCACGTTCCCGAGCAGAAATGCCACCTCGATCTCCTCGACGCCCGCGGTCTTCGCCGCGACATGGTCGGCGTGGTAGCGCTGGAGGGCGGCGAAGGTGTTCCGCACCTCTTCCGCGTGCTCGCCATGGACGAAGGTCGCGAGGTCCGCGCCGCCCGTCTGCACCAGATGCTGCACCTGCTGCACGACGTCGGGGTCCACGAACGCGCCGAAGATGGCGCTGAGGAAGCTCAGGTAGGTCGGCGCGTTGTCGAGCACGCTGCTGAGGATGCCGCTGCCCCAGTAGAAGAACGCCGGAGTCGGGCTGCCGAGCTCCTTGGCGTTCGCCGCCAACCAGTCGAGCGCCGGCATCATCGTGGCGAAGATGCCGATGAACAGGATCGCGACCTCCTGCACCGGATGGAAGTTGAAGTGGTTCTCCGCGTGCACGTGCTTCCGGGTCGTGAAGTACGATCCAGCGGCGGCGCCGAGCATCAACGCCTCCCGTAGGAACGGCGGATGGTTCGCGAACAGCACGGCGCCGAGGATCACCGCCAAGAAAAAGACGTTGGGGAGCCCGTCGACGGCGAACCAGTCCTCCGGCGCGACATGCGCCGCGCGGACGGGCTTCGGCGCCTTGCGGAAGTTCAGGAGGTCGACCACCAGGAACATCGCGAGCAGCACGCCCAGCCCGACCGCCCACATCGGCCAGCAGTGCTCCGCGACCCACCAGAACGGGATGCCCTTGAGGTAACCGAGGAAGAGCGGCGGATCGCCGATCGGCGTGAGGCAGCCGCCGACGTTCGACACGATGAAGATGAAGAAGACCACGTGGTGCGTGGTGAGCCGGTACTTGTTCATCCGGAGCCAGGGCCGGATGAGCAGCATCGACGCGCCGGTCGTGCCCAGCACGTTGGCGAGGACCGCGCCGACGAAGAGGAACGCGGTGTTGAACCACGGCGTCGTCTCGCCCCGCACCTTGATGTGGATGCCCCCGCTCACGACGTAGAGCGATCCGATGAGCGCGATGAAGCTGACGTACTCGTGCGCTGTGTGCAGGACCGGCGTCACCGCCCCCAGCACGAAGAGGTAGTACGCGAGGGTGATCGCCCCGAGGCCGACGGCGACCTTGGGATAGTGCCGCGTCCACCAGTCCGCGAAGAACAGCGGAGCCAAGGCGATGGCGAGCAGCAGCACCACGAACGGGGCGATCATCCCGGGGTGCGGAGCTTGGGCGGCCGCGGCGAAGAGCATAGCGGAGGGGACCGTGCCGGCCGCCGCTCACCGGCGGCAAGGTGCGAGTGCGATGTTCAGGGCCGCGGCGCGCGGAAGTACTTCTCCACGATCCAAGCAGGCTGCCACGAGTCCGGCACGCGCGCCAGGCCGGTCAGGTCGCGGCGGAGCGGCTTCGGATGGTCGGCGGCGAGCGGCTGCGTGTCGCCGACGCGGGCCTGCCAACCTTTCATGACATCGAGCAGATGCGCGATCCGTCCGGCGTTCCCGGGATCGCCGGAGACGTCGATGAGCTCGTCCGGATCGTCCTGGAGGTCGAACAACTGCCGATGGGCGACCTCCGGATAGCAGATGAGCTTCCAGCGGCCTTCGCGCACGGACCGCATGAGACCGAGGTACGGCAGGAACACGGAATCACGGACCCGCTCCTTATCGCCGGACCAGACCGGCCGCAGGTCGGAGCCTTCCAGGCCGGCCGGCAGCGGCACCCCGGCCAGCCCGCAGATCGTCGGGAACAGGTCGAAAAGATAGGTGAACGCCTCGGTCGACCGCCCGGCCGGGATCCCGGGGCCGGCGATGATCAGCGGACAGCGCATGCTGTGCTCGTAGACGTTCTGTTTGCCGAGCAGGCCGTGGCTGCCCAACGCGAGACCGTGGTCGGCGGCGTAGATGACGATCGTGTTCGTGCCGCGCGGGGACGCCTTCAGCGCCGCGAGGACGCGTCCGATCTGCGCGTCGAGGTGGCCGACCAGACCGTAGTACTCGGCCAGCTGCTCGCGGACCATCGCCGGAGGCCGCGGCCACGGCAGCAGCTCCTCGTCGCGGATGACGAGCTGCCCGTTGTCGAACGGATGCTGGGGCAGGTAGTTCTTGGGCAGCGGCGGCAGGTCGGCGTGGTAGCGGGCACGCCAGTCCTCGGGCGGATTCCGTGGGTCGTGCGGCGCGGTGAAAGCGATGTAGGCCAGCGACGGCTTGCCGTCCGGCGGACGCCGCAGGAACTCGATCGCCGCGTCGGCGAACTCCTCGCTCGAGAACCGCGCCGCCGCACGCGCGGGCGTGAAGGTGCCGTCCGGCCGCAGGTCCTGCACCGGGACCTTCGTGTGGTCGGCCATGCCGCCGAGATGGACGGACCGTCCTTCGCTGAAGCTCCGGACGAAGGACTTCTGCCCGTTGTGCCATTTGCCCGCGCCGAACGTCGTGTAGCCGCGGGAGCGCAGGACCTCGGGGAAGGTCGGCGCGTCGGAGATGGCGTGGTCGACATGGAACCAGGTGCGCCCGCTCATCAGCATCGCGCGGCTCGGGATGCACACCGCGCCGTTGTTGCCGCCGAAACAGTAATTGCCGCGGAAGCTGAAGCCCTCGGCGACCAACCGGTCGAGGTTCGGCGTGCGGATGTGGGTGTTGCCCCACGCGCCGATCGTGTCGGCCCGCTGGTCGTCGGCGAAGAGGAACAAGATGTCCGGCGGTGTCGCGGCCCGGGCACGCAGACCGGCGACAGCGAGCAGCAGAACGAAGACGCAACGGACGATGCAGCGCGACACGAGCCGGATCCTCTGCGTGGATGTGTCCGAGGGAGAAGCGGACCAAGACAGGTCGCCGTCCGGCCCTCGCGTCCCCAGCGGTCCACGTCCCGTCGCCGAGGAGATCGGGCCTTGTGATGTCTTCATGAGGTCGCTTGAAGAAGGTCGGATTCAGCGGGGCGGCTTCACGCAGCGGAAACCGAGATGGTTGCTGCCGGTCGAGACCTCCCCGCGTCCGCGGGTCCCGACCATGTAGCGCGTGCAATACTCATCAGTGCAGAGGAACGAGCCACCGCGATGGACCCGTTTGAGCTCCGAGGGTTCGGCCGGGTCCAGCGACGAATCCGGCCCCTGCGGGTTCAACACCACACCGCCCGCCGCCGCGCGTTCCGCGTAATGGTCGGCACGGTACCAATCGCTCACCCATTCCCAGACATTGCCCGCCATGTCGTGCAGGCCGTAGCCGTTGGCCGGGAACTGCGCGACCGGCGCGATGCCGGCGAAACCGTCCTCCGCCGTGTCCTGCACCGGGAACCTCCCTTGGAACGTGTTGGCCATCGCGCGGCCGTCGGGCCGCATCGAGTCGCCCCAGGCGTAGAGCTTTCCGGAGAGCCCGCCTCGCGCCGCGAACTCGAACTCGGCCTCGGTCGGCAGGCGTTTCCCCGCCCACTTGGCGTAGGCCACGGCATCCGCATAGGCCACGTGGACGACCGGGTGGCGCTCGCGGCCTTTGATATCGCTCCCGGGTCCGTCGGGATGGCGCCAATCCGCGCCCGCTTGGTACCGCCACCAGCGCAGATGGTCGTCGAGCGGCACGCGCTCCGTCGTCGGCGTGAAGACCACCGAGCCCGCGACGAGGCTCTCGGGCGGCGCGGTCGGGATCTCCGCCTGCGTCGGCACGTGTTCCGCGACCGTGATGTGGCCGGTGGCGCGGACGAAACGCTCGAACTGCTCGTTCGTCACCTCGGTGACGTCCATCCAGAAGCCGTCCACTCGGACACGATGGACCGGCAGCGCGTCCTTGGTGACGCCGGGAAGCCCGCAGATCGCCTCCGACGAGGCCTCGCTGCCCATGGAGAACTCGCCTCCCAGGATCCAGACCATCCCGTCCGGCGCCGGCGAAGGCGGCGGTGTCTTGTCCTCGATCGTCGGGAGGAACGCGGAACCGGCGACCGCAGCCGCGCCTCGGACGGATGTCTTCGAGGTCGCGGAACCGTCCCGTCGACTCCAGAACCCGAGAATCCCGGCGACGACGGCCACCAAGGCGATGATCCCGCCGCGGCGAGGCAAGCCCAGCCGCGGCGCGGCCGATGGGCGAGGGACGGCAGGTTCGGCCTTGGGTCTCATCGGAGCATGACGTCCACCGCGACGCCCGACCCGGCGACCGGACGCGCCGCATCGCGCAGGATGTCTTCGATGCCGGTGGTCACGTCGGTCATGCGAGCAGAAGACCGCCGGCGCGGACGAGCGCAAAACGCGTCCTCCCGCTCACTCCCACCGCGGCTCCTTGCCGAGCAGATGCCGCACGAAGAAGTCCATCCGGCGGCGGATGCCGTACGGGCTCTCCGCGGCGCCGTGCTCCGCGCCGGTCATCACGAGCAGCTCGAAATCCTTGTCGGCCTTCTCCAGCGCGCCGACGACCTGCATGGTGCTCGCCGGGTCGACGTTGGTGTCCATCTCGCCGACGATCAGCAGGAGCTTGCCGGTGAGCTTGTGGGCGTCCTCGACGTTCGAGCTGCGTTTGTAGGAGTCGTCCACGGGCCAACCGAGCCACTGCTCGTTCCACCAGATCTTGTCCATGCGGTTGTCGTGGCAACCGCAATCGCTCACCGCGACCTTGTAGAATTCGCCATGGTCGAGCAGCGCCCTCGTCGAGCTCTGCCCGCCGGCGCTGCCGCCGTAGATGCCGACCCGCGAGAGGTCCATCCACGGCCGGGTCGCTGCCGCGGCGCGGATCCAGAGCTTCCGGTCCGGGAACCCGGAATCGGCGAGGTTCTTCCAGCACACGTCTTGGAACGCCTTGGACCGTTGGCTCGTGCCCATGCCGTCCATCTGCACGACCACGAACCCGAGCTCGGCCAGGGCGTGCTGGCGGTTGAGCCGGCTGAACTCCTTCGGGACGAACGCGCCGTGCGGACCCGCGTAGATCTCCTCGATGACCGGGTAACGCTTCGCCGGATCGAAGCCCGAAGGCTTCACGATGATGCCGTGGATGTCGGTCGTGCCGTCGCGGCCCTTGGCGATGAAGCGCTCCGGCACGGTCCATCCCGCGGCCAGCAAGGCACCGGCATCCCCGCGTTCGAGACCGACCACGAGCCGCCCGTCGTCCGCGCGCCGGAGCTCGGTGACCGGCGCGAGATCGACGCGAGACCAGGTGTCGATGAACCAACGGCGATCGGGCGAGAACTCGACCTTGTGCGTCCCGTCGCCTTCGGTGAGCACGGTGAAGTTGCCTCCATCGAAGTCCACCCGGCAGAGATGCAGGTAGTACGGATCCTGACCAGGCCGCACCCCGCCGGCCATGAACCAGACCTGGCGCTTCGCCTCGTCCACGTGCTCGACGCGACGGACGACCCAGTCGCCGCGCGTGACCTGGCCCTTCACCGCGCCGGTCCTCACGTCGTGGAGCCAGAGGTGGCACCAGCCGTCGCGCTCCGACATCCAGAGCAGCTCCGCGGTCGCATCGAGCCAGTGCCGCCACGTCTTGGCCGTCCAATCCACGAAGGTCTTGGCGACGTCCTCCACCACCGTCCGCGCGACGCCGGTGCGCGGATCGACGCCGACGAGCCGATAGACCTGGTGACCACGCTGGTTGTAGGTGAAGTAGAGCTCGTGGCTGTCCGGCGCCCAGCGCAGGTCGAGGTCGCCGGATTCGGTGAACGGCTCGGGATACAGCGCGTCGTCGACGTCGGTCTGCTTGCGGGAGGCGACGTCGAAAAGGCGCAGCCGCGGCTTGGGCAACGTGTCGCCGGGCTTGAGGTACGAGGCCGAGTGCAGCTTCGGCTGGAGCTGGTCCTTGGGCGACGATTCGATGCGGTACACCGTGCGGGTCGCGCCCTTCCGGACACGCACCGCCGCGACGCGCGAGGAATCCGGCGCCCAACTCACGTCGGCGTCGTAGGCATCGCCTTCCGTGCCGTCCTCGCTCAGCGCTTCCTCGCGGCCGGTCGCCACGTCGCGCAAGTGCAGGTTGTGTTCCTTTACGAAGGCGACCCACTTCTTGTCGGGAGAAGCGCCTTGCACCGGCTTCTCGGCCGTCGGCCCGACCGGGCGCGGCGACGGCACGGATCCATCGATGACCGCGCGGTCCGGCGCCGCCGTGGCCTCGTAGACGCCCAGGCCGGTGCCGATCCGGTCGGTCACCATCCAGACGTGCCCGGCGAAGGTGTGCTGGGACCGTTCCTGGCCCGAACGGATGCGTCCGTAGCTCTGGCGGCCGCCGCGCTCGTCGATCCAGAAGAGCTCCACGTCGTCCTTCGATTGGTTCACAAACGTGAGCGTGGTGTCGTCACCGGTGCGGCGGGAACGGTCCCGGCCTTCGCCGACCGGGCGAGGCGCGAGCGGTGCGACGGCCGCGGGCGGGGCGTTGGTGACGATGCGCGTGCCGGCGACGCAGTCCACGACGACGAATCCATCGGCGCCCGGAGCGGTCCGCACGCGGTACCAGAAGCTCGTGCCGCCCGGCAGCCATGATGGGACGACCTTCGCGCGGAAGACCTTGTCCTCGGTCCGCTGCGCGAAGGTGGTCGCACGGGCGTAGTCGGCCTTGGAGCCTTGGGCGGCCGCCTCGTGGAGGAGCGCGGCGTGGACCGCGAGCATGCAAAGCGATCCCCGCAGGAACCGCGTGAGGACGAACTTTCCTTGGGCCATCCCGGCGAACCTGCCGCATCCGGGGCGGATCGTCTTGGAGCGGATCGACCCGGCCGGCGCCACCGCAGGCACAAGGCGCCCGACAGCCCTTTCGGAGCAGCGGTCAGTCCTTTGCGACGGCGGCCTTCAACGCGCGGATCTTGGCGCGGACCTTCTTGAACGACGCGTGCTTCCGGAGCGCCGCGAGGTCGGGATCGCGCTGGAGCCACTTGAAGTCGCGGTAGCCGAGGTCGATCGCCCGGTCGATCTCCGCGCACGCCAGTTCGGGCTGCCCGTTGAGCGCGAGGCTGCAGGCGTAGTTGAACCGGACGTTGGCGTCGTCGGGACGGAGCTGGAGCAGCCGTTCGTCGACCTTCAGGCCGTCCCCGGCGCGACCACGGTCCGAGTAGTCGTCGCCGAGCACCTGCAACGCCTCGACGTAGTCCGGCGCGCGACGCACGAGCGCTTCGAGGAAATCGATCTCGACATCGAGGTCGCGCTCCTGTCTGCGGCTGAGTTTGCGGTCGTCCTGTTTGGGCATACGGCGACGGCAATCTCGGGAAGGCGGAGGCACCCGTCAAGACGCGCGCCCCTTTCCGGTCCGCCGGAGGGGCTAACGCGGCATCGCGCGGACGATGTCGGGGAAGCGGCAGCCTTCGCACAGCGCGCCCGCCGGTCCGCAGAAATCCCGCGAGACCTGCAGCAGGCCCTGCTGGGCCGCGGCGGTCCGCGGCATCCGCCGGGCGACCCCGCCGAAGAGACGTTGGCGCGCGAGCCGCAGCACCGCGTTGTCCTCGCTCGCCGGCCAGGTCTCGTACCGATGCACGAGGCGAGCGGGAAGCGCCGGGTCGCGTCCGGCCTCCGCCCGGGCGAAGAACCACGGGAGCACCACGTTGACGGCGATGTCGGTCGCCCGCGCTCCGCCCAGCAACGGCTGCGGCGCGGCGAGCGCGGCCGAACGCAACGTCCAGTGCCGCGACCAGAAACCGTCGGGTTCCACGACCGCCGCGAGCAACGCCGTCAGCCGTGCCGGCGCGGTCGCCGATTCGAGGTCGGCGGTGAGCCACGCTTCGAGCCGCGGTACCAGGTCGCCGGAAGCCAGCCAGCGCGCGGCGAGCGCGAGACGGCGTTGGGGATGGTTCGCCGGACGGATCCCGGCGAGCCGCCACAGCGACACTGTCAGGACGAGGTCGCCCCAACAGTCGCGTTCGCGCCACCAGATGTCCCAGAGCGTCCGGACGTGGCCCGCGTCGGCGCCGCGGGGCAATTGGGCCGGCAGCAACCCGGAAAGCCCGAGCAGACGCGCCTCGATGGCGACCGCCTCGTCGACGCGGCCGGTCCCGGCGACGAGTTCCGCGAGACGGCGCATCGGCCAGACGTTGTGCTTGTAGCCGAGCGCCGCGAAGAGCCCTTCCCAGAGCGCGCCGTCCCAGCCGACGTGGCGCGCCCGTGCCGCGAACTCTCCCGCCTTGCGCCGGAGCCGGACGTGCGCCGCCTGTCCGAGCAGCCCGGCCAAGGCGTCCGCCGGCACATCGCGCAACGGGGCGCAGCAGCGTCCGAGGATCTCCGGCGGAAGCGAACTCGCGGCCTCGTCCTCGAGCCACGCGCCCAGCTCGGCGACCGGCGCGTCGAGGAACGGACGGAGGGCCAGCACCGTCGGCACGAGCTCGCGCGCGACGGCTTCCCAGACCACGTGGAGGACGACCCCGGCGTAGGCAGGATTGCCTTCGTGCCGGTGGCCGCGCCAACCGCTGACGGCCAGGTCGATCTCCACGTCGCCCGTCATCGCCGGCCCGGTGCCGATCTGGATGACAGCGCCCTTGAAATCAGGCCCGGGCTCGTGGTTCCAGAATCCCGGATGCAGGACGCGGATCGGTTGTCCGTCGAGAGAGCGGAGGTCGCCCCGACGGATGCGCTGATGCCGCCAGATCTGCTGGAGCCAACGTTCGGGAGGAAGGTCGCCTTCGCGGAGCACCGCCGGAGGACGGACTTCCGCGCGCCGACGGGCATAGAAATCGGGCGGCAGCGATCGCATGGGACTCGGATGGATTTCGGGACGGCCCCGCGGTATGTCAAGCCGCGGCATGCGGCGTCCGCGACGGACCTCGAGGTCCGCATGAACATCCCGTCCGCGCCCGTTGTCAGTGTCCCCGTCCAAGACATGAGAGCCGATCTTCTCCGCCGATCTTCCGCCACGCTATCCCTCGCCGCGGTCCTCGCGCTGGCCGTGTCCGTCCGGGCCGACGACGCGACCGCGGCGACCGACGCGCCGCTCGACATCCGCCGCGACGCTACCGTGGCCGCCGTCGAGCGCGTTATGCCCAGCGTCGTCAACATAGCCTCGCGCACCTGGGTGAGCGCGGAGACGCCGTACGAGCGCCGGTTGCGCGAGTTCTACGGCTACCGGAAGGAACCGGAGGCGCGGTACAGCCGCGGTTCGGGCGTGGTCATCAGCGAGGACGGCTACGTGCTCACCAACGTCCACGTCGTGCAGGGGGCGAGCGACGTGTGGGTGAAGTTCAACGACGACGCCGAGGAGATCGAGGCCGAGCGCATCGCGCTGAACGAGGACAAGGACATCGCCCTGCTGAAGCTGAAGCCGAAGACGCCGCACAAGTTCCGAGCGGTGAAGTTCGCCAAGGACGACGACCTGTTGCTCGGCGAGACGGTCATCGCCCTGGGCAACCCCTTCAACCTCGGAGGATCCGTGTCCAAGGGCATCCTCAGCTCGAAATCGCGACGGGCCCCGGAGCCGGGCGCGACGGGCGAACGGCTCGACATCGCCGATTGGCTGCAGACCGACGCGGCGATCAACCCCGGCAACTCCGGCGGCCCGCTCGTCAACCTTCGCGGCGAGCTCATCGGCCTCAACGTCGCCGTGCTCCGTCCCGACATCGGCGCGCAGGGCATCGGCTTCGCCATCCCGATCAAGCGCGTGAACCAGGCCCTGGCCGAGACGCTCACCGGCGAATCGATCGGCCGCTTCTGGTTCGGGGCGCGGCTCAAGCCGGGTCTGCGTCCCCTCACGGTGCAGAGCGTCCAGCCCGGCAGCCCCGCGGCGAACGCGGGCCTTCGCGCAGAGGACGCCATCCTGAGCGTCGACGGCAAACCGCCGGGCAGCGTGATCGACTTCAACCGCGCCTTGGCCGCCGCCGGCGACAGCCACGAGGTGAGGCTCTCCGTCCGGCGCGGCGGCGAGACGCGCGGCCTCGCGCTCCAGCTCGTCGATGAACGCGCGTTCTTCACCAGCGACCTGGTCCGCCGCCGGCTCGGACTCACGTTGCGTCCCGCCCAGGGCGGGTTCCAGATCGAATCGGTGGACCGCAACGGTCCCGCCGCAGCGGCGAAGCTCCAGCCCGGACACCTCGTCACCTCGATCGACGGCCAGCGGACCGACGACGTGGTGGCGGTGGCGAAACTGGTCCACTCGAAGGCCCGCGGCGAAGAGGTCGAGCTCGGCGTGGTGGTGCTCGAACGGGTCGGCTTCGCGTGGCGCCGCTACGCAGGCGACGTGACGCTCAAGGTGCGCTGAGCCCCGAGGGCAACCTCCCGACCCGCCGTCCCCGCGGCCCTCCAAGTCGCGGGATCGACCTCTTGCCATGCAGGCCGGAAGCCGCCTTTCGGACGTCCGCGGGGCTTAGGCCGACGGCACCGTGAGCAACCGGGGCTGCCTTTCGCGCAGCGGCAGCCAGAGGCGGAAGGTCGTGCCTTTGCCGACGCGGCTCTCCAGCTCCACGCGGCCGCCATGGGCGCGGAGGATGCGCTGGACGATCATCAGGCCGAGACCGGTGCCCTTCTGCTTGGTGGTGTAGAACGGCTCGAAGATGCGGTTCAGCTCGTCGGCCGGGATGCCGCTGCCGCTGTCGGCGACGCTGATCCACACGTCGTCCGGCGTGGCCCCGGTGGCCAGGCTGACCGAGCCGCCCTTCGCCGTGGCCTGCATGGCGTTCTTCAGCAGGTTGAGCAGCACCTGCTTCATCTGAGCCGGATCGATCCGCGCCTGCGGCAGGTCGCGGGCGAGGCGCTCCTTGACGACGAGCTTGCGGTTGTCGAGCTCGGGCTGGAGCAGCGCGAGCGCGTCGCGGACGACGTCGTTGAGCGAGGCCTGCTGGAACCGCGGCGGCGTGGGCCGCATCGCCGAGAGGAACTCGGTGATGATGTAGTCGAGCCGGGTGATCTCGCCGCGCGCGACGCCGAGGAACTCGTCCAGCTTGTCCGCCCGCGCCGCGACCTCGCCCGGGTCCTCGGTCGCGGCACGCCGGAGCTTCTTCAGCTCGCGCTCCATGAGCTGGAGATGGATGTGGAGCGCGTTCAGCGGGTTGCCCAGCTCGTGCGCGACGCTCGCCGCGAGCAGCGTGAGGGCGTGGACGCGCTCGGTCTCGACCGCTTCGGACGTCTGCTGCCGCGCCTCGGTGGCGTCGTGCAGGATCAGCGCCACGCCGCTGCTGCCCGAGGCCCGCCCGTCGAGCGGGGCGGCATAGAGCCTCAGGAAACGCGGCTGCGGATAGGTGACCTCGAACTCGTGCCGCACCACGCCCTCGCCGCCGCGGCGATCGAGCTTGGCGAGATGGTCCCAGTCGAGGTGCGGCAGATAGCGCGTGATCGGCTGGCCCTCGACGTCCTCCGGCCGCAGCCCGAGCAGGCGGGTGACCGGCTGGTTGAGGTAGACGATCTTCCCGGACTCGTCGACGACCAGGACGCCGTCCTCGATGGTGTTGAAGAGCGTCTCCAGGAAGGTCCGCTCCTGGGCGAGCCGCTGGACGACGGTCTGGAGCCCCTGCGCGTCGAGCCGGCCGATGCGGCCGAGGACCTTGTCGAGGAAGCTGGATTTGGTCCCGGGTTTCATCGGAGGACGGGATCGGGCGCGCGGCGGACCGCGTTCTGGAAAGCGGGGATCACAGCCACTTCTTGCGCTTGAAGTAGGACACGGTGACGGCGGTGCTGACCGCCGTGAGCCCGAAGGCATAAAGATAGCCGTGCTTCCACTTCAGCTCGGGCATGCTCTCGAAGTTCATGCCGTACCAGGTGCCCACGATCATCAGCGGCGTGGTCACGACCGTGAACAGGGTGAGGATCTTGACCACCTCGCCCTGCTGCATCGCCGCCATGTTCAGGTAGATCTGCAGGATCCCCGACAGCGAATCCATGTAGCTCTGGGCCAGCTCGCCGATGTGGAAGAGACCGTCGTACACGTTGCGGTAATAGGGGACCAGGTGGGGCCGGATGAGCTTGAACTCGCCCCGGGCGAACCGGAGGAACACCTCGCGCTGGGGCCCGATGATCTGGCGGAGGTGCAGCACCTCCTTCTTCACCCGCTGGATCTTCTGGAGCGTCGCCGGCGTCGCGGCGTTCAGCACCTCGTCCTCCAGCTCGGCGATCTCCAGGCTGAGCTCCTCGAGCGCCGGCTTGTAGTTCTCGACCAGCGAATCGAGGAGCGCGTGGGCGACCTTGTCCGGTGCGCGGGCGACGTGGACGGTGCTCTTGAGGCACAGCTCCTCGGTGTGGGTGATGCTGCGCAACGGGACGCTG
The DNA here is from genome assembly GCA_947454005.1 of Verrucomicrobiota bacterium. Classification (GTDB taxonomy): domain Bacteria; phylum Verrucomicrobiota; class Verrucomicrobiia; order Limisphaerales; family UBA9464; genus CAIVQB01. The sequence goes on along the minus strand of CANGMH010000008.1, from coordinate 2,810 downwards.
TGGTAGGTCACGAGGAAGTTCTTCCCGAGGAAGAAATCCAGCTCGCTCGTCGCGAACAGGCCGTCCTTGCGATTGTAGTCCACCGCGTGGATCACCATGAACAGGTAGGGCGAGAACTTGTCGTCCTCCTTGGGCTCGTAGCTCTCCACCTTGGGCGATTGGCTCTCGGCGATGCAGTCCTCGACGCTCAGCGGGTGGAAGTGGAAGACGCCTTCCAGGATCTGGCGGGTCTCCGCGGGCGAGGCGGCCTCCAGATCGACCCACAGGAACAGGTTCGTGTCGGCCAGCAGCGTCGGCATCAGGAACAGGTCGATGTCCTGCGTGTGGAGCCGGCCCTGGTTGGTGAAGGCGAAGGAGCGGATCATGCCGTGGCCGACACGCTAGGCAGCGTCGCCGGAAGTGCGAAGCGCGAAGTGCGACCTCCGGAGACCCGGGGCGCCGGCATCATGGCATCGGCTGCCCCGCTTCCTGGAAGCGGCTCGTCGTCAAAGGTCCTTCGAAGGCGGTCTTCACCCCGGGGCGGCCCCGACCCGCATCCATCAGCCGTTCGACAAGAGATCCGGAGGCGGGAATTGCCAGCAAGCGGTCCGTGCCGGTTCAATCCGCGTGCGACACGACGACGGATGAGTTTTCTCACGTATCCTCCCAATTTCATGGACCCCGTTTCAAAACGGCTGCGCGGAGGGGCATGCGTGCTGTGGTTCTCCGTTTGGAGCTGGCTGATGCCGACCACCGCCGCCGAAGCGATCCCACCCGCGGAGTCCAAGGTCCCGCCCAGCCAGGCTCGATCCACGGACCCGGCCGTCCGACGCGTCCTCTTCATCGGCAACAGCCTCACCTACTGGCAACAGGGCATCTATCTCCACCTCGAACGTCTCGCGGCCTCCGGAGAGACGCCGATGCCGGTCCATACCGACAAATGCGTCAAGGGCGGGGCGACGCTGAAGACGCATTGGGAACGCCCGGAACCGAGGGCGATGATCGCGCAGGGCGGATGGACCGACGTCGTCGTGCAAGAGGACCTGCCGGAGATCAACGTCTCCTATTTCCGCCAGCATGCCCGCGATTTCGTGGGCGAGATCCGCAAGGTGAAGGCGCGACCGGTCCTGCTCATGGCCTGGCCCTATGCGCGGCTGGATTGGATCGGGACGGAAGGAATCGCCGAAGAACACCGGAAGCTGGCGAAAGAGCTGGGCATCGACGTCGCACCGGTGGCCCTGGCGTGGCGGACCAGCCTGCAGCAGCGTCCGGACCTCGACCTGTTCGCCGCCGACCGGGAACACCCGAGCCTCTTCGGCACCTATCTGGCCACGAGCGTGGTGTACGCGACCTTGTCCGGGAACGACCCGCGACCCCTCCGCTATGTCCCCGCGGGGATCCGCGAGGCCGATGCGGCGTATCTCCGCCGGGTCGCTTGGGAGACGGTCCGGCTATGGAATCCTTGAACCGGGTGCGCTCCATCCGGATCGGCACCGGTCTGATGGTGCTCGCCGCGCTGCAATGGGGGATGATCGGTGTCGCGGGACGCGTCGCGATGGCCGGATCGGTCCCGCCGCTGACCGTGGCGTTCTGGCGCGCGGCCATGGGAGCGCTTCTGTTCGCTGCACACGCCCGATGGGTCGGTGCCGGCCCTCTGCGGGCCGAGGACCGCGCCGCCACGGCCGGTCTTGGATTCGGCGGTGTCGCGCTGATGTATCTCGCCTACCTGAATTGCGTCCAGCAGGGCGGTGCCGCGCTCGCCGCGATCCTGCTCTATTCCGCGCCGTTGTGGGTCGCGGTGGGATCCTGGATCTTCTGGAAGGAACGACCAGGATTTCGAGGGTCGCTCCCGTTGGCATTGACCCTCGCGGGCGTGGTCACCGTGGCGATGGCTTCCGGAGGCGGCGCGCAGACCGTGCGGGTCTCCGGAACGGCGCTGGGTTGGGGGCTGGTCTCGGGGCTCTCCTATTCACTTTATTACCTGCTGGGACGTCGGCTGTTCGCGCGCAATCCACCGGCGCGCGTGCTGGCCTGGGCGCTGACCATCGGGGCCGTCGCCCTGTTCCCTTTCGTCTCCGTCGCATCCATGCCCGGACGGGCCTGGGCCGCGACGGTTTTCCTCGCCGTGGTCTGCACCTACGGCGCGTACTTCGCCTATGCCTGCGGGCTCCAACGCCTCGCGCCCTCCCGTGCCGCGACGATCGCCACACTGGAACCGGTGGTTGCCGTGGTCGCGGCCTACTACGCTTGGGGCGAGCAGCTTTCGGCCGTCGGTCTGACCGGTGCCGCCGCGGTGATCGGCGGGGTGGTCTGGTCGGCACGGAAAGATCCCGGCGACGACAGCCACGATCGGACTTCGTGAACCCGCGGGTCGATCCATCCGACACGGACGTCATCGGACGATACTCGACCAACGCTTAGGACACGTTGCTGCCAAGCGGCTCCGCCTCGAGGCCGGAAAAGCAAAAAACCGCGATTTCTCGCGGCTTTTCAAGTTGGTACCGGTGGAGGGACTCGAACCCCCACTCCCTTTCGAGAAACAGATTTTGAGTCTATCGCGTCTGCCATTTCGCCACACCGGCACCGGGTCGCGTTGAACGCCCGGTTGATATGCGGGACCCGCGGCCCGCTGGCAACCAAAAGCTCGCGGCCATCGACTCTCCGGCAGCGAGGTCGGGGGCCGACAAGGAGAAGGGTCGTCGCCCAGCCTCAGGCGCCTCCCGGCCGGATCCGCCGCGTCCGAAGACCAAGTTCAGGCGGCGGCGCGGCGGAGACGATCGGTGATGCCCGCCCAGTCGGGGAGATCCGGCAGCGCTTCGACCACGATCAGG